>JBCCJE010000015.1:0-17062 GCA_039027925.1 Bacteroidota bacterium | reverse complement strand
TCAGGCAGGAAATAGCAATCAAAATATCTCGATGAATATTTCTTTGTCTGGAACAAATATCTTCCAAGTTGGAAATTCAGCTACGGAATACGCTATTAGGTCTTCAGTAGGTGGAAGTGTAGGTATCAACGTTTTGGAAGGAACAAGCTCTTTGGATATGGCTTTAAAAAGTGGCGCAGAGAGTTTATTAGCTCAACAGTATCAAGATATTTTCAAATCTACTTTTACTAATAAAATTAATACCTCACAAGCTAATCACGTAGAGTTTAGTGCTGCCATTAATCAAGCCCCAGTTTTAACTACTGCATTTTCTGATAACCCCGTTTCCGCAAATATGGAATTGATTGCCAAGACCATTGCAGTACGCAATACCTTAGATGTAAGTCGTCAAACCTTTTTCATCAATTTTGGAGGTTGGGATCACCATGATGGCGTTTTAGACAATCAGTTGACAATGTTGAGTGTAGTAAGTAAGGCCTTATCTGAATTTCAAGCAGCAATGGAGGAATTGGGCGTGGCTGATTGTGTCACTACTTTTACAACCTCTGATTTTGGGAGAACACTTACCTCTAATGGCAATGGTAGCGACCACGCTTGGGGCGGCAATGTAATGGTGATGGGTGATAGTGTGAATGGAGGACAAGTATTTGGAAATTATCCTTCGCTTGCGCTTAATGGAAATGATGATGTAGGTGGAGCTATTCTATTACCTTCCATTTCTACAGATGAATATTTTGCAGAATTGTCAAAATGGTTTGGGGTAGAAAATAGTGATTTGAATTATGTACTGCCCAATATTGGGAATTTCTATGATACAAGTAGTGCGAGCTTGCCCATTGGATTTATGAATATTTAAATCAAGAAAAATGAAAAATCTTCTTATGCTATTTGCGGTTCTTTTCCATACTTCAATCAATGCCCAAAATTGTAATGAGAGTGAGCATTCGGATAATATTCATGATAGTTGGCTGTCTTGTGAAGTTTCCGCTAATCCAAATCCAATCCGAGGAGCATCACATTGGGTGCTGTATGATTTAGGATATGTGTATAGCCTTGGGGCAACTCATTTTTGGAATTACAATGTTGAAGGAGAAACGGCAAATGGAATGAAAAATATCACTATTGATATTTCTTCAAATGGAACTAATTGGACTGAAGTGGGTAGTTTTCAGTTAAGCGAAGCGACGGGAAATCCCTATTACGAGGGAGAAGAAGGATTGCACTTGGGAGCAACAGATGCACGTTTTGTGCTTATCACCGCAGTTGATACTTGGGGCAGTAACTGTGCAGGATTATCAGAAGTGAAGTTTGATATTGAGGGGATTGTGCCTGTGGCAAATATTGAAAACGAAAAGTATTATATTTCATTATTTCCAAATCCTGCAACAAAAGGCATCTACATAAAAACGGAATGGGATTTTAAAGAAATAGTTATTACAAATGCAACTGGTCAAGAAATCATACGGCAATCTTTCACACCAAATTTTGATATTTCTAATTTACCCGATGGCGTTTATATTCTAAAATTAATCAATAATTCCAATGAATTTTTGACTAAAGGATTTGTGAAGCAAAGCAACTAAAATGTTCATTTTTATCAGGAAAAATTTACACCTGCTAGCGCATAGCTAACATAAATAGCTACTATTAGATTAGCTATTTCTTCCTGATTCGACTTAAAGTTTCTTGAGAAATACCTAAAAATGAAGCTATATGCCCAAGGTTGACCCGTTGAGTTACGTCAGGGAAGATAGATAATAAAAGGTCATACTTTTCTTTGGCAGTCATGAACATAAATCCTTTGTAAAAATAGTCTAAAAAGACAAACTGATCCTCTACCATAATTCGACCAAACTCTTGTACTTGGGGATATTGCTTGTACAAGTGATGTAACTCTTGGAATGTAAGTGAAACGATGATTGAATCTTCGGTCAACTCAACATTTTCGTGGGATGGTGTACGAGTATAAAAACTACTCCACGAAGTAACGAGTTGTCCTTCTCGATAAATCCACGAGGTGACGTCCCTGCCATTGTGATAATAAAATGTACGAGCGGATCCACGCTGAATAAAAAAAATTCGATAAGCAGTCTGATCTTGCTTAACTAAAAGGTGCCCTTTGTCAAAATTTTGTGTTTGACAATAGCTTAAAACAGCATTCCTAATGGTCTCATTTATTCTAATCTTTGCACTAATCAGTTCCGTCAATGATTGTGCTCGAATAGACATTTTTTCTATCATTTTCGAAATCATCTCACAAAGTTAGGAATAGTCGCTAAAATCAAAAATGTTCCAAACTTTGTAAAGTGGTGGTGGATTTGACGCAAGAAAAGAATAGGGTTCAACTACCAACACACCTCCTCTAATAATCTCTAACTTTACGCCCCTTAGGATCAAAAACCCCCCAACGTACGTTACCAGATTTTATGTATCGCATAAGTCCAAGACCATCAATAGCATCATTAACAAATATCCCTCGATAAAGGGAATCGTCTTGGTAAGTGTAAATCCCAAATCCGTTACGAATGCCATCTTCCGTGTAGCCCCCCCTGTAACTACTGCCATTTTTCCAAGTATAAATACCAACAAAAGAGCGCTTCCCATTTTTAAAAAATCCCCAGTATTTGTCACCATTATCATGGGTATAAGCTCCGAAGCCATCATAGCAGTTTCCTTTACATGCTTTGTTCGATTTATCCGATAAGTAGGCTTCGTGTTGTGGTGTGACTAATTTTCCATTAGCAAATATCCCAGCAGCAACGATCTGATTTTTGTCATTCATTATCAATCCTTGCCCGTGTCGTGTACCATTTTTCCAAAGCCCAATGTAATAATTACCGTTTTTCTTTTTGTACACCCCTACACCTTCCCGTATATTATTATTGTATTGACCATGAAAGTAAGAACCATTTGGATAATCAACGAAAGCAACTCCGTGGATAGCACCATCTTTGAGTGTAGCTATGGTTACTATTTTTTCCACGGTAAACTTACCCCACCCGTTGTCACAGTCTCCTTTCAGGCACTAAAACGCATTTTCCTGTTCCCATTGCCATTCGGATTGGTGGTATTTACCTACCTGAACTTGATCTTCAACTGCATCTTCAAAATCTTTTAACACGTACGTAGGTTTTTCATCAACAAATAACAGCGTAGCCCCAGTAGATAAGTTTTTTATTTCCGTCTTTTCGTAATCAATGTGCTGCCCTTTATTGACTACGAAAAAATTATCTCCGCCACTATCCCGTAGATAAAACAGATTAGCGGTATCAGTAGATAGTAACTCCATCTCCATCACGGGCTTTCGTGTTCTTTTTTTATAATCTTTTATCATAAAGGTTCGACCGTAGGTGCGCGATTCGCGATAGTAAATCATATGTGGGCCTAAGGCAGTCACGTGATGAGATTTGGATTCTTTTGTACCATTGATGTAGTTGAAAAAGTTCTCTCCGTTGTATTCGTAACTGATATACGGCGCACCCGCAGAAAGTACTTCTGTGACCGGAATTCGAATATCTGTATTTTTTGGATTACTGATCGTATCTCGAATCGTATAATAGGTTTGAGTCAAACCATCGTAGATGATTTTTTCATTGGGTCTCGTTCCTTCGGTGATAACAATATCAATTGCTAATTGACCATTGACAAAGACTCTAGGCATAATTCCTTCCTGCCATGAGGCACTATAATATCCATATTCTAGCTTCATATCTTCATCGGCATCGCTGTAGTAGCGAATATGAGGTTGGTAAGCATCTTTTTTGTCCCCTCCATAGGTATTATAGGAAAGAGTTGCATTACCCTTTTTGTCCTTGATGGTTCGATAATAGTCTGTATCCTTGATGATTCGCTTCTGATACGGATCTCTTTCACACACTATTTTTTTCACCAAATGACCATCAATAAAGTAGAAAACATCGGTATAGAGATAGCCTAGAAGATAGGAAGTATGTTTGACAGCCACCTTCAGAGTATCACCTCTTTGGTCGTAGGAGTAACTTAATCTTTTGTCCTCTTTATCGTTCTTCAATATTCGGGTGAGATAGACTCTGCGGGTATCCGAATGGTAAGAGTGTTCCTTCTTATCACCTTTGGATGTTTCCTCACTAATCATCAGGTCATCTCTGAATTTGTAAATACGTCCAAATAGGTCTTGAACCTCGACGACATTTCCCCGGGAGTTATATTTAAATTTATAATCGTGAGAACACCATGTGACTCTATTCCTATCGTCGTACTGGTAGCGAACCTGACCTTTATAAACCAGATTGCCTTTTCGGTCGAAAATGCTTCCTCCGTAAGAATATACATCTCCCCGTAGTGAGAAATGTTCTTTTTTATATTGAAAAGAACCTTTTGGATTGAGTGGCGCATTAATCACTTCTTTACTTTGAGCAAAAAGCAAGCAAGGCAGTAAGGAAAAGAGGACGAAAAGATAAATGTTATTCATTGGAGTTGGATTTATGGGGTTTGGTAAAAATTACTTTTCCCTGACTTCGTCTATTTTTTTTGAAATCAGGAATAACAAAGATAATATTTAAGCAACTGATTTTAAATCCATTTAACCCATTGAATGCTACTTTTCAAAGGAAAGTCAATACATAAAGTGACGGTATATTTTTAACCCAAAGTTCCTTTCATTGCTACAAAGAATCACCCTACCTTCGCCTCTTTCCCCAATTCTTTAATACTGATTGCTCGCATTTCTACCTTTCGGATTTTACCCGTGACCGTCATGGGAAATTCATTGGTAAATTTATAGTACTTAGGAATTTTGAAGTGGGTGATTTTGCCTTTGCAGAATGCCGTAATCTCCTCGGCGGTTAAGGATTCATTTTCTTTGGGCTTTACCCAAGCCATGACTTCTTCCCCGTATTTAGGATCGGGGATACCGATAACTTGAACGTCGCTAATTTTTGGATGCGCATACAAAAATTCTTCAATCTCTCGGGGATAGATATTTTCTCCACCCCTGATAATCATATCTTTAATTCTACCTACGATATTGATGTAGCCAGCCTCGTCCATGACCGCAATATCGCCAGTGTGCATCCACCTAGCGGCATTAATGGCTTCTTTGGTTTTTTCTTTATCATTCCAGTATCCCAGCATAACACTATATCCACGGGTACATAATTCTCTGGGGGTTCCGATGGGAACGACTTGTTGGGTATGCTCATCAATGATCTTTACTTCGAGGTGGGGATGGATCTGCCCGACGGTACTCACTTGTTTTTCGATGGGTGTACCCATTCTCGTTTGGGTACTGACGGGGCTAGTTTCGGTCATGCCGTAGGCGATTTGAACTTCAGACATGTTCATGACGGTTTGCACCTTTTTCATAACTTCGATGGGACAAGTTCCAGAATGAGGTCAACGTAGTTCGAAGTCTTAAAGCGATCTGCTAAAATAATCATTTTACATCCAGACTGATTCAGCGCGTATTTAAGCTCGTGCAGTCGGTAGGAAGGATTAATGTTGACTAGGATGATCCCCACTTTGGCGGTAGCAAACTGAAGTACCGTCCACTCGGATCGGTTGGGTGACCAAATGCCTACCCGATCTCCTTTTTTCAATCCACAAACAATGAGTGCCTTGGCGCAGGTATCTACTTTTACTTTTAAGTCTTCGTAGGTCCATCTCACATTTTGGTGATGTACCACCAACGCTTCTCGGTGGGGAAACTTTTTTACGGTTTCGTCAAACTTATCCCCAATCGTGATACCTAACAAGGGGAGGGTACTAGTGCCGGATGTGTAACTTAGTTTTTTCATAAAAAAGGATGAAGAATTATGAATGATGAATTTAAAATTATGAATGATGCCTGACCCAAAACCTCGATAAATTAGGAATGACAGACATCTACTTTGAGGCTGTGAGGATTTTGAATGTGCAATTAGACATTTAGGAATTTTCTATGTAGCTAAAAAAAATGTAATTTAATTGTTATGAAATCTTCACTTAATTTCAATTAAATTTTCTGTACGATTAAATTTCAGTTTTTAAAACCTCGCTAAACTTAAAACACTCACTTCATAAAGTCATTCATAATTCTGAATTAGGGGTGTACAAAGTTTTTTGAAGTTTTGGAAAAGTGTTTTTGTTGGTGTTTAATAACGAATTTGAACCATCGGAGTCGGTACTACGTACCTCTGGTGGTATTTCAATTGGTAATTTTCTACAAACGGAGTCGGCCTTACGAGGCCTAATTCGACGGCAAAACTGTAAAAGGTCTGGAAGACCGACTCCGTTTGTAGAAAAGTAGTATCGTTCATCAACGAAAGGTACGTAGTACCGACCCCGTTTGCCTTAATTGAACTCATCACCAACAAGTAAATACCCAAACTCAAAAACTTTGTACACTACTAATTGCGGATTATGGATTCAAGATTAGTCAATCCATAATCTTTAATCCATAATCATTAAAGAATCCTCACTCAGTACTTGATATGAAAATATTCATGGTCTTTTTTGACCTTGTTCATTTTATTTTGAGCTTCATTTGCTCGGAGCTCGATTCTTCTGATCTTTCCGCTTATTGTTTTGGGTAAGGCTTCGGGAAATTCAATGATGCGCGGGACTTTATATTTGGCAAGGTGTTTTTCGGAAAAAGAAAATAACTCTTCTGCCAATTCCTGACTAGGCTGCACATCGTCTTTGAGCATGACGTAGGCCTTCACGGCGTATCCTCTCAGTTCGTGGGGGCTGGCCACCACGGCAGATTCCACCACGGCATCGTGCTCAATCAAAATACTCTCCACTTCAAATGGCCCAATCCGATAGGCCGAGGCTTTGATTACATCGTCATTTCTTCCAATAAACCAAATATTGCCGTCCTCATCTTTGTAGGCTTTATCTCCTGTGTAGTAAAGATTATTTTTAAAAGATCGCTGCGTCCTTTCTTTATCATTTAAATATTCGAGGAACAAACCATTGGGCGTGTTGGTGTCGGTTCTGACACAAATAACGCCTTCTTCGAGTGGTGGCACTTCGTTTCCGTCTTCATCGCAGATGACTACATCGTACAAAAATGTAGGATGCCCCATGGAGCCTTGTTTGACATTTTGACCAAGCAAATTGACGACCAAAGCCGTCGTCTCGGTTTGTCCATAGCCATCTCTAATTTCGATGCCCGTGGCTGTTTTCCATTTCTCAATGACATCAGGATTGAGGGGTTCGCCGGCGGCACAGCTCGTTCGGAGGTTCAAATCGTAGGCAGTAATGTCCTCTTGGATGAGCATCCTCAGTACAGTAGGAGAACCGCAAAATGAAGTGACGCCGTACTTTTGCATCGCCTCTAATTGTTCGCTCGGTACAAACTTATCCACCTGATTGGCAAAGATGGTCGCTCCCATATTCCAAGGAGCAAAGAAACTACTCCACGCAAATTTGGCCCAACCGGGAGACGAAATATTATAGTGAACATCGCCGTGTCGGCAGCCTAGCCAAGAGGCCGTCGTCAGGTGACCGATGGGATACGTAAAATGAGTATGCACTACGATTTTGGGCAGCCCCGTAGTTCCCGAAGTAAAAAAGTAGAGGACAGCATCGTCAGTTTTTGTTTGGGCAGGTTCGGCTGCTTTGGACATTTGGAGGAGGTCATCAAAAGCAATCCATCCTGCACGTTCGCCGCCGACGCAAATCTTTAATTTTATTTTTTTCCCAAAATCCCTTTCTGCTTCGTCTATCTTTTCGGCGTTGTGAACGTCTGTGATAAATATTTCTGGAAATAAAGATTCAAAACGATACAAAAGATCTCTGGCGGTAAGATTGGTGGCAGTCGGCATCAAAATAAAACCTCCCTTGATGGTAGCAAGGAAGCTGATCCAATTGGCGGGTATCAGAGGGAGTAGGGAATAAATTCTATCGCCTTCGCTGGCACCGTGTTGACGAAGCAGATTGAGCAATTGATTGGCCACCTCGTACATCTCTCGGTAGGAGTATCTTTTCTCTTGATCTTCGTATCGCCAAACCAAGGCAGGATCTGCTCCGTGCGCTTGGACATTGATACCGTAGAAGATTTCTTCCACCCAATTAAAATGTGTCGGTTTTTCTAAGTGTATTTTTTTAAGTTGATCGAAATTTTGGTTGGAAATTATTTTCCTTGCTTCTTTAAAATAGTTTTGTAATTGCATTGTTATGCTAGTTTTCTAATATTTGTAATGCTTTGCTTTCCTCCTCGGTAAACAACCTCGACTTGGTAATAAACCTCAGCCCCGAAGGTATTTCGAGAGAAAAACTAGAGCCTCTTCCCGCTACCACATCCAAGGTGATTTGGGTTTGTTTCCAATACTCGAATTGGAATTTGGACATATAAAATTCACATCCGTGAACAATACCTAAGCGGATGTCATTTTCTCCGATGATTAATTCTCCCTTGGGCAAACACATCGGGGCAGAACCATCACAACAACCTCCGCTCTGATAAAACATCAACTCACCGTGTTGATTGCGGAGTTGGTCAATCAATTGTTTGGCTTTAGTGGTAATGTTCGTTGTTGATGGGACTGTAATTTTTAAAGTATTCACCAGAAGCGGGAGCAACCCATTCGTTGCCGATGTAGTGCCCGTAGCGATCTTTAAAAATCTTAGGTAAGTCAATCTTCTTTTTTTCTTGTACTTCATTCCTGATGTGTTCTATTTTTAGTTTTGTAAAAAAATGATCGGAAGTGTATCTAAAATTTCACTAAGGAAATTTAAAAGATACGCTTTATTGATCGCAAAGCTAACAAAACTTAATTCTGTCAAATGTAAAAAAAATCCATAATAATTGTAATTTCGTCCCATTATGGAAAATATATTTCAACAATATCTCAATTCCGCAAAGACGGGAGTCATGATCGAAAACAAGGCAATGCTGCCCTCGAAGGACATCGAATTGCATTTGTACGAGACGACTACGAAGTGTGAAAATATCCAAATGAAATTTAGCCTTCCGATATTTGCTTTTATGATAAAGGGAAATAAACATATCCATATGGAAGGGCTAGGAAAATTCAAATACAGTCCCGGCAGTAGTTTAATTGTGCCTTCTCATACTGATCTTTCTATTGATTTTCCTACGGCAAGTACCACTAATCCTACGCAGTGCTTGGCTTTCGTACCTGACGAAGATTTAGTGGAAGAAGCAAAGTTTAGTTTTTATAATCAGACGGATGCGTCCATGAAGATCGAAGAAGAGGTACACCTGAATAATGGCTATCTGCTAGAGGATATTGGCATCATGCGAACTATCCAGAATCTGGTTTTTCTTTTTCAAGAAAACAACGAACACCGAGATTACTTCATTAATTTGACGACCAAAGAACTGATCGTCAGGATACTACAATCCAAGGCACGCCATTTTTTCCTCCAACAATTTAATAGTTCTGAAAATGCTATGAGCAGAGTGGCCAGATACATCAGAGATCACATTGACCAACCGTTGACGATTGATGCACTCTCCGACGTAGCAGTTATGAGTAGAACCAAGTTCTATAATCAATTCAAAACTATCTTTGGAGTTTCTCCCAACAAATACATCATCAAGGAAAAAATCGAAAAGGCCAAGTCTCTTTTGGCTTATAAAAAAAACCAATCCGTAAGTGAGGTGGCTTATTCGCTCGGCTACTCGGACAGCGCGTACTTCACCAAACAGTTTAAAGCGATTACAGGAATTTCTCCTTTGGCTTTTCAGAAAAGAAGTAATTGAGATGCTATCGGAACTCATTGGTTTTATCTCTTCTGTTCCGAAGGTTTTTTATTATTTGAATAAAAGTATTTGTAATTTTGCAATATGAAAAACAGTATTGAACAGTAAGGCTTTCAGGAATGGTATATTTTTAAAGATTAAAATTTTTGACGTGCGCTTATTTTTTATTTTGAATCTGAGGTGAAAAAGTGATGTTGGTCTTCGGTCTCAATTAATAATTATCTCTTCATTTTTTCTCAACCTTGTTTTTTACAAAGTAGTGCGTCAAAATAATTCCTTCTGTTGCACCACAAGATGACACAGAAGACGAAAGGATTCGCAAATTAATGTTTGTTGAATCCTTTTTCTTTGTGGAAATATGACCATACTGCTTACTTTTGCGGCTATGCAAATTCAAAAAGACAAATCACTCCGAGATTATAACACTTTTGGTATTGAGGCATTCGCTACGTCGTTTGTCAGCGTACGCAGTGTAGAGGAATTGCAAGCAATTATTCGGCGGCAACCTCCTCCGTACTTTATCCTCGGTGGGGGTAGTAATTTGCTCTTGACGCAAGACCTCGACGCACTCGTTATCCACAATAATATTTTTGGGAAAAAAATCATCCGTGATTTCCAACATTGTGTTTACGTAGAAGCGGGAGCGGGAGAGCATTGGCACGAGTTCGTACTTTGGACGCTTGAAAAAAATTTAGGCGGCATCGAAAATCTTTCGTTGATCCCAGGTAAGGTAGGCGCCTCTCCCATTCAAAATATCGGGGCCTACGGTGTAGAATTAAAAGATGTATTTCACCGCTTGGAGGCCGTAGAGTTAGCAACAGGGAAGGTGCGTATTTTTAGAAAAAAAGATTGTCAGTTTGGCTACCGAGCAAGTGTGTTTAAGCAACAACTCAGGGGAAAATTTTGCATCACCAAGGTCATCTTAAAACTATCGAAGTCTCCCCGACTGAACCTCAGCTACGGTGCCATCCAACAAACCCTTCGGGAAGCAAACGTTAAAAATCCGACCATTAAAGATGTCTCCGACGCAGTCATCAAAATTCGGACTTCAAAACTTCCCGACCCCGCCGAGTTAGGCAATGCTGGCAGCTTCTTTAAAAACCCAGAAATTTCTAAAGCGCATTTCGAGCGATTGCGAAAGGCTTTTCCTCGTATCGTTTTTTATCCTTTGGAAAATGGAAAAATCAAAGTGCCCGCAGGTTGGCTCATCGAACAATGTGGTTGGAAAGGAAAACGGGTAGGGCACACCGGAAG
The DNA here is from genome assembly GCA_039027925.1 of Bacteroidota bacterium. Lineage (GTDB taxonomy): Bacteria > Bacteroidota > Bacteroidia > Chitinophagales > Saprospiraceae > CAJQQY01. The sequence continues at coordinate 6,117 of JBCCJE010000015.1, read as the reverse complement.
TCACACCCAACAAGCTCTCGTCCTAGTCAATTACGGAAACGCCACGGGGCAGGCTATCAAAAACTTAGCGCAGCAAATCACCGAATCGGTGCAGCAAAAATTTCAAATAAAATTATCAGCAGAGGTGAATGTTATTTGAGGAATGATCTTACGATATTTATAATTTTACGCTAAGATTCACCCTACGTGAGTTGATTGTTAGCTACTGACCACTTACTTAAAGGCTTACGCAAAAACTAATTTTTTCCTTCTTTCTTTTCTTCTTCTTCGGGCATCACCAAGGGTCGCTTGCGATCTATTTTTTTCACCTTACGAGAAGATTTAAAAGGCACGTAGCGATCGGGGCGTTGCTGCAAATCCACCATCAATTTGTTGGTATTTTTAGCCGCCATTTTTAGTTCATCGTAGAGATCATCATCGTTCGCTATCTTTCCAAGTGTACCTTCGCCCTCGTTGATTTTGGCGAGTAAGCTATTGAGAGAGTTGATAGTGCCCTCGGCTTTTTGCATGGTTGCGGTGAGTTTTTTGATCGCCTCTTGTGCGTCTTTTAGCGTTTGATCCGTAGTGTTCGAAAGTCCCTGCATGTCTATCTCGTTCAGCTTGCCCGAAAACTGATCGGCATTCGCCAAAAGTGACTTCACCTTAGCCGTCTCGATACTACCCGTAAGGCTATCAACGTTGACGAGGATGTCATTGATTTTGCCGTTGCGCCGCAGTTCTTTATTCACCAAACCCGACATCATTTTTAGATTAGCGAGTGTGGCTTGGAGGTCTGCCATGCTTTTTCCCATTACGTTGTTAGGATCATTAACCATTTCGCTCATTCCAGCTATTACCTCTTTTAACCCTTTAGTCACTTCACTCATATACACTTCTACTTCGGAGGGGGTAGCCACAGTAGCAGCAATAGATTTATAAACACCTTTAAGGTAGGCACCACTCTCAGCGCAATCTTCACCAGAACATATTTTACTGAAAATCAATTCTATGGATTTGTCTCCCATCACCGTTTGCCTGATCTCGGCAATGGTAGTCTTAGGAACTCTAAAGTCTTTATCCACCTCCATTTCGACAACTACTTTCAAGACATCATCTGGCTTTTGGTAGATATCCGTGACCGTACCTATTTGTAATCCTCTGTTGAAAACAGGAGTGGAAGGTTGCATTTGACCTACGTTACTATACTCGGCGTAAAAGAATTGTTGGGAGGATAGTAAGTTTTGACCTTTGATAAATTTGTACCCCCAAATAGAAGCACCAATCACTAATACGGTAAGGATTCCAATTCTTGTTTCTCTTGACATAACCAATCGGTTTTAATTTTTTCTGTTAAATGACCATTTTCAATTTAGACATGTGTGATCCTTTTGGGACTTTGACGTAACAGGAATGATAGTTTCATGGCTGCCGATGCATTTACCTGCCAGCAAGCAGGTGTCTTACCTTTGGTGCTACTCAAGCACGGAAAAACTGGATGTACTAAAAAGTCCCGGAGGGACAGCATATCGGTAGTCATAAAATCATCATTTGTATTACGTCAGAGTGCCAAAGGCACGGCATATTTGCAAGTGGACAATTGTCAACTATTAATTGTTACTTATCGGAGCTATGAGGTAGCCGACATTTAAATCAACGGATTCGACTCAATTGACCTTAACTCTTTTTTTTCCTCGGTAAGCGACAACGAAGGCATCATCGAATCCTGCCCGTTGCAATTTCTCTTGAGCAATACGAGCCGCTTTGAGGTTTTCAAAATTGCCCGCAAGGTACTTGAATTTTCCTTTTTCCCGTTTGATTTCCAGCGGAAAATTTACCTCAGTCCAAATGTCCGAGTCCGTTTTTAATTTTTTGGAAGTAGCGACCAGTTGTACTTTATATACGATCTTATTTTTGGCAGTACGTTTTTGATCTCTACTCTTGTTGATTTTGATTTCCTTCTTTTCGCTGTTTTTCTCATCGTCCATTTTGATGGGAAAAAACTTAGGATTGTTGGCGGGTAGTGGCGGCGGTAGGGTTGAGTTTTCTAGTTCTATCTCCGTCTTGTAAGATTGGAAGGCCTTAAAAATGGCGAAGGCGAGATCGTCCTGACCTTTATCAGAAGCCATAAATTTTTCCTCATTTTTGTTAGTCAGGTATCCGGACTCAATCAATACGCTAGGCATGGTGGTTTCGCGCAGTACCAAAAATCCAGCTTGCTTCACTCCCCTACTCTTGCGCCCCGCAATTTTTTTAAAATTTTCCTCCACCTTGTAGGCAAAGGCAATACTTTGTTCCAAGAAGGCATTCTGCACCATCGCCAAAATGATATGTCCTTCGGGCGACTCAGGATCAAATCCATCGTAATTTTTCTCATAATTTTTCTCCAACAAAATCGCCTCATTTTCGCGCTTAGCCACATCGAGATTTTCTTCAGCATCGTGCAACCCCATCACGTAAGTCTCCGTTCCTCGTGCTAGGTGCTTCATTTTGGATACTGCATTGCAATGGATGGAGATGAAAAGATCAGCTTTATTTTCGTTAGCCATCTTAGCGCGGGCGTGTAATGGTACAAAGACATCTTTAGTTCGAGTATAAACTACCTTGACTTTGGGATATTTGTCTTTGATGTATTTTCCTAATTTTTTGGAAATACTCAACGCCACGTGTTTCTCCTTCGAATGGTGTCCCGAACAGCCGTGGTCGTGACCACCGTGACCAGGATCAATGACCACCGTACGCAGCCGATAATCTAATTTTGCGGACTGCGTGAGATGGTTATCTTTGCCATCGGAATCGTAGCTCGTGCTGTTAATTTCATTAACAATTGCTAAACTACCCTCTTCACAATAGTTAAAGTGGGAAAAAGCACTCGACACTAAAAACAAAACCAACGTTGAAAAGAATGTAATTAATCGCATAACTGATTCTTAGATATTTGATAAAAGTAGTTTTCGTGTTGGCAAGAGTGGTTTGTGAAAACTGAGAATTGAAAATGGAGAATTGAAAATTGAAAATGTTCGTCCCGAAAATTTGGAGGGGCAATTAATTCTTTCCTAAGGTTTCCAGACAAGCAACATTCTTAGTTTCCCTAGGTTTCGAAATAATCCATAATCCATAATTCATAATTCTTAATTCTTAATTCTTAATTCCTAATTCCTATTTATTCTTCCTCATCAGCAAATTTAAAAAACTATAAAGACTTATACGGTTATATTATCTTTCATGTTGTGTTGGACAACGCAGGTATTCGGACAAGAAATTACTGGTTCGCCGCTGGATACGTTGCCAAAAGATACTATTCCTATTCCCATCAATAAACCTTCCAAACCTTCACAATCTTCGGCTGATCTTCCTTTTCCCGTTTCGCCCGACTCCCCAGATGAAGAAGTGCTCTACGATGCGCAGGATTCTATGGACTACGCCATTAGGGATAAAATAGTATTTCTGTACGGTGATGCCGTAGTCACGCAAAATACGATGACCCTCACCGCCGAGCGAATTACGATTGATTTTGGAAATAATATCATCATTGCCGAGGGGGTAGAAGATTCTTTGGGCAATCGGACGGGTGATCCTGTCTTTGAAGATGGGGAGCAAAACTTTACGGTAGGAAAAATGCGCTATAATTTCCAAACCAAAAAAGGAAAAATATACGGGAGTAGGGTGCAGGAAGGTGACTTGTACATCGTAGGTAGTGAAGCTAAGATTATTCAAGATGTCAAAAACTCCAAGGGGAGTACCGATAATATTGCGTACAACCGCAGTGCTATTTTTACCACCTGTAATCACTCGACACCTCACTTCGGCATCAGGGCCAAAAAGCTCAAAATGATTCCCAACAAAGTAGCCGTCATCGGCCCCGCCAATATAGAACTGGGGGGTGTCCCTACCCCACTCGCTTTACCGTTTGGATTTTTCCCCCTCAAACAAGGTGCTCGCACGGGGCTGATTTTTCCGAGAGATTACGAATTTTCGGACGAGTGGGGTTTTGGGCTGAGGAATGTGGGTTGGTATTTTCCCATCAGCGATCATTGGGATACAAAGGTTTTGACGGATCTTTATTTTAAAGGAACTTGGGGAGTATCCATTGATACCCGCTACAAGTATCGCTACCGCAATTCGGGAAATTTTAACTTAGCTTTCTCAGATAGGATCAGAGAACAAGCCGATGCCAGTATCGGTAGAGAACGCTCCCTCAGTCTCAGATGGTCACACTCGCAAGATAGATCGGCGCATCCTACCCGTACTTTTAGTGCTAGTGTGAATATTCAGACCAATGGTTTTCAGAGCAGAAACTTCAACGATGCCAGTAGCGTACTGACCAACTCGCTCAGCTCAAATGTCAACTATACGAAGACTTTTCCAGAGAGTCCTTTTAACCTCACGGCCAGTATGAACCACTCCCAAAATACACGAACCAACGTGGTGACATTTAACTTGCCCACCGTAGGATTGAGGATGAAGCAGATTTTTCCCTTCAAGAAAAAACAACGGGTGGGCGAAGAAAAATGGTACGAAAAAGTCGGCTTCCGATACGATATGGATGTTCAGAATCGGTTATCCACGACTGATACCACCTTATTTTCAAACGAAACTTTGGAGAGTGCACAGTACGGGATGCGCCACCGAATGAGTTCGGATGTCAACTTAAAATTGTTCAAATACATCAATGTATCTCCCAACATCAATTACTCGGAAGTATGGTACGGCGACGAAATAGAAAGGCTTTTTATTGCTGATACCACCATTGTGGCGGATACGTTATTCAATCCCGATGGGTCTATTTTCGAAATTAATTTTGATACGACTGGCTTCGGAGAAGTAGAAGAATTTAAGCGCAATCGCTTCTCCCGATATTTCCAGATGTCGGCGGGAGTCAATCTAAACACTACCCGATTTTTTACTAAACAATTTGAAAAAGGATTTATCAGAGGGGTTCGTCACGTAGCTAAACCAACAATTGGATTTTCCTTTACGCCCGATTACACCGCCGAGAATTTGGGTTTCTTTAAAAATGTAATTACCCCAGAATCATCGCTCAATGAAATAGCGGATACCACGCGGTACTCCGTTTTCACCAACGGAATATACGGAGGGCCTAGTTCGGGTGGGCGGCAGATGCTCATCACCTACGGGCTGAGAAATAACTTCGAAGCCAAGTACTGGTCGAAGCGAGACTCAACGGCTAAAAAGGTAAAACTATTCAACGATATAAATATCAGAGGTGATTATAACCTCGCCAAGGATAGCCTGCGCTGGAGTGACATCAGAGCGGGTGGCAACACTCGATTTTTTAAAGGCATCACCAACGTAGCCGTCAATGCCCGCTGGAGTCCCTACGCGCTGAACGAAAATTTTAATACTATCAATACTTTTTACTGGGAAACCAATAGAAGACCGCTACGATTCGTGGAAGCTACGTTACGAACGAGTACCAACTTTACCGTCCAACAACTCATTGATGTATTTACTGGAAATAAATCGAGCGGTAGAACGATCAATAATCCATTGGGCAATACTGGTAGCGTGGGCATGAGTGCCAACGACGACTTACCGTCGGGTATCACCGGACCATCGGAATTAAGATCGAGGGCTGACGCTGCACCTAGGCAAGAGACATTTTTTGATTTGTTTAGTAGTTTTCGACTCAGTTATAATTTGAATTTGAGTTTTGAATCTTCTCGCCAAACGGGTAATGATACCTTGGTGGTATCGAGCCACGCCGTGGAGACTAGAGGGAATTTTAATTTGACAGAAAATTGGCGCGTTACTGTGGGGCGGGTAGGATATGATTTTAAAAATAAGCGGGTGACGTTTCCCGATTTTTCTTTTTACCGAGACTTGCATTGTTGGGAAATGGGTATGAGTTGGCGACCCGAACGAACGGTGTATAGTTTCTTTTTGAGGGTCAAACCTTCTTCGCTCGATTTTATCGAAGTGCCCTATCGGAAAAATAATGCCGATGGTAGGTTTGGGGGATTTTAGCGGAGTACAGGTCTAAGGAATGGTGCATTAATAAATTTACATTTTATGCGCAGTTATTTTTTCTTTATGCAAGGCGAAAAACGTAGGCGATGCGGGGCATCCTGTGCTTGCTTGATGCCAGAGCATCAAAGGCTTTTCAACGCAGCAGAAAGG
>JBCCJE010000014.1:0-17218 GCA_039027925.1 Bacteroidota bacterium | reverse complement strand
GTTTTGTCCAAAAATCCAAACTCAAGCTGTTTCTTCTGCGGAGGTGCTGGTCCCGAAACAGTTTTAGAATTGGAACTAAAACCCAGCGCCATTGAAAGGTACGAAGTAGATGATTTAAAAACTTTCAAGGGGATTTTAAAATTGAATAAAATCAACGACAAGCACCTGACCTACCTGCTCACCGACGCCGAGCCAAAGGAGTAATCCACATTTCCCAAAAGTATAAAAGTAGGCAGAACAAGTTGCTGTTTTCGTAAAAGAAACATTGGAAATGTCTTCCTTTTTTGATTGATAAAAATCACCTCACTCTCCTAACGAAAATCATCACGCTGCATCCCATATTTTTTAAATTTTGCGATACAAACAATTTTTAAATCAAAAAAATAAATATGAATTATCTAGCTCCAATTTCTACTATCATGACTACCGAGGTCATCACCGTAGCCGAGAGGGACAGACTGTCTAGGGTACGAGATATTTTTAAAGAAAATAGAATACACCACATCCCGGTCACGAGATCAGGGAAAGTAGTTGGGATGATTAGTCGGGAAGATTTGTTACTTTTTATGAAGGGTCTGGGGGAAAATGCTCTAGAGAAAATTATCAACGAAACCCGACTGAACAACTACACGGCGGAGGTCATCATGACTACGGGACTGGGCAAATTAGAGCCAGAGGATAGAATCAATGTCGCCTTGGATATTTTCGCAAAGAATTTATTTAGAGCATTGCCCGTAGTGAAAGATGATCGTCTGGTCGGCATCGTGACCACCTATGATATTATCAAAAAACTCAACGAGGAGGCATCTGCTCCCTACGCTAAAGAAGAATAAGCATTTTGTAAAAATCGTATTTTTCGCAGCTACTCTAACGAACTCCGCTGTTGGTTCACCACAGCATCAGGCATCGCCACAAATGGGATTTTCGAAGCTCAGGTTGTGGCTTTTTTTTTGAAAAAAATTGAGAAAAATCATCGGGTCATCTGATTTTTATCAGCATCCGAAAATGTTGCCTAGCTTAATTTTACGGTAAAAAGAAAAATGAAAATACACAATAAAAGACGGCTCAGAGATTTGCAGGAAGAGTTCCACCAAATTTTTCCATATCTAAAAATTGAGTTTTTTCGCAAGCCACATCAAGAAGGAATCGGCTCGGACGAAGAAGAAAAACTCAATCCCGAATTACTAGTAGGAATGGTAAGACAAAATCACAGTATTGGAATCATGCCTACCAATGGAGACCTCACCGTGGGGGCTTTTGAGCAAGCGTTGGAGGCCACTTTTGGATTGTACGTTCAGGTCTATAGAAAATCCCACGGCAAGTGGTTACAAACTTGGGTAACGGATATTTGGACTTTGGCAGAACAAAATAATCGTGGAAAGGTCATCGGCGAAATGGATGCGCTGTTGGCAAAAAAATAAATGCAAACAGCAAGATCAATCAGATCTTAAAGTTGAGTAGGAATTGCTTCATGGCTTCGTCAAATTTTTCGCCCTCTCCAAAATGAAACTTTACTTCCACGGGTATCGCAAAGATGGGTAACCGATTTTCCTGAAGGTAGGGAAAATGGAGTTGTAATCGCATGGCATCTTTTTCGGTAGTAAGGATTACTTTTTTCTCCGACTCCATGTTGTCGAAAGTAGTTTTCAAAAAAGAAACATCGAAATTGGAGAAGTAGCGATGGTCTTCGTACTCCAGCGTTTTTACCGTATTGACCTTGGATTCGAGGTACTCCACCAAGTAATCCGTACGGGCAATGGCACAAATTAACAATACATCTACATCCTCGGTCAGTTTTGCTCGGTAGCGATGATTCAAGATGTAGTAAGGCTGAAAATATTCATAATACGAAAAAAAGATTTCTTGATGGGGATGGGGTTTTATCTTTTGAATAAAAAATTGTCGCTCCTCTTCCGAGATCTGCGGCGGACATTTGGACACTACCAAAATATCGGCTCGCTTGTACGCTGATCGCCATTCTCGCAACCGCCCCGACGGCATGAGGTAATCATCTGTGAAAGGATAATTGTACTCCGTCAATAAAATATTTTTACCCACCTGAATAGACCGATGCTGAAACGCATCGTCCAAAAGTACCACCTGAACGTCGGGCTTTTCCATCAATATTTTTGGGATAGCGAATGTCCTACTCTCCGCTACGGTGACGTGCACGTCGGGATATTTTCGTTTGAACTGCAAGGGTTCATCGCCTACTTTTTCGGCATTGTCCTGCACCTGTACAGCTAGGTATCCTTTTGTTTTTCTTTTGTAGCCTCTGCTCAGCGTTGCTACGTTCAGATACGGTCGGAGCAAACGAATAAGGTATTCGATGTGTGGCGTTTTCCCTGCACCTCCGACGGAGAGGTTGCCCACCGCAATGATGGGCAGATCGAAGGTAACGCCTTTGAGCAATCCTTTTTTATAAAAAAAATCACGCATACTTACGCCCACGCCGTAGAGCAAAGAGAATGGTGCTAGTAATATTTTTACCAAATTGCTTTGAAACATAAATTGATACCTGATTACGGATTTTGAAGTTTTACCAAAAAATGCCTTGCGTTGGGGTTGGACTAGGCGAACAGTTTACAGCAAATGTAACTCAATTTTTCAATGATTAGCGTAAGCAATAAGCTCGAATCAATAATTACCTTGATCGCAAAGGTGGGATTGAATTTGTGGTTGTTATTTTTGGGCTATAAAATCCTACTGCTGAAACAGTAATGAACAATGTGACTCCTCCTTCAAAAAGAAATAGCAATTCATTTACGTGAAGGAAGGTCGAATTGAGCGTTACTATCAAATAAAAGTCGTGATGAATATATTCAGCCATAAGTGGGTTTTTAAGGGTACTCATGACTAAATATAAAATGATAATAATTTCCGACTAACCTGATCGGGAGGAAGCAAGCGACTGAACTATTCTACTTTTGTAACTACTTAGCATCGTGCTTTGAGAACCTCGTGGGCTGAGAAAGCGGGAATGTAAGTGTTCTTAAAGCCAAATTATGGAGCATTTGTTGGCTTTAAGAACTTTTGCTTTACTTATTTGCTATCCCACGAAGTTCTCAAAGCACGATGCTAAGCAGTTACCTACTTTTTTAATAAAGCCCTCACCTTTTCTACATCAGGGTGCGTGATGCCTTTGGCTTCCAAAGCATCCAAGTCTTCCAAAAATGTTTTTCCGTAAGTACCCTTTAAGATTTGTTATTGAACTGAATATAGATGGCAACGGAGGCAATACACTCTTATTTGAAAAAATTACTTTTTGTGATTTGATGATCTCAATTACCTCCTTTGGGAATTGTAATTTTATCTAAGCCCTTTTGAATGATATATAAAAAGGTTTGTGCGACAGGGACTTGCGGATATTTTTCAGCTAGGGCTTTAGCTTCTAGTAGATGCTCTTTGGCTATCTCTAGATTTTTTAAAGCTATTTGAGATTGAGCCTTTATCCCTAGTGTTCTAGCTACTTCAAGTTCATACTTTTGTGGATTCTTAATGGCTAAATTTTTATAAATTTTTAAGCTACAAATTAATATAGAATCTGCTTTATCATGTTGATTTGAATCTTGATAAAAAATTCCCAAGTTATTTTGAGTGATAGCGAGATCAGGCTCAAATCGCTCTGGATTATTTTTGACTAATTGTTTCCTGATCTTTAGGGCTTTCAAATGAGCTGCTTCGGCTTCTGCACATTGATTTGAGGCTTGATAAAAAATTCCCAAATTATTATAAGTAACAGCAAGATCAGGTTCAAATCTCTTTGGATTGCCTTTGGCTAATCTTTCTCTGATCTTCAAAGCATTTAAATAAGCTGCTTCGGCTTTATCATATTGACTTAAAACTCTATAATACTCTCCTAAATTATTATAAGTAATAGCGAGATCAGGCTCAAATCTATTTGGATTATCTTTGGCTAATCTTTCTCTGATCTTCAAGGCGTTCAAATGAGCTGCTTCGGCTTTTTTATATTGATTTAAATCTTTATAAAAAATTCCTAAGTTATTTTGTGTAGCAGCGAGATCAGGCTCAAATCTATTTGGATTATCTTTGGCTAATATTTCTCTGATCTTCAGAGCATTTAAATAAGCTGCTTCTGCTTTTGCATATTGCTTTGAAGATTGATAAAAGATTCCCAAATTATTTTGAATATCAGCGGCATTAGTTTCAGATCGCTCTGGATTATTTTTGGCTAATCTTTCTCTGATCTTCAAAGCGTTCAAATAAGCTGCCTCGGCTTTTGCATATTGATTTAAAACCGAGTAAAGAACTCCTAAATTATTATGAGTGATAGCGAGATCAAGTTCAAATCGCTCTGAATTATTTTTGACTAATCTTTCTCTGATCTTCAAAGCGTTCAAATAAGCCGTTTCAGCCTTGTCATATTCATTTAAATCTTTATAATAATTGCCTAAATTATTTAAAAAATGACTTTGAGTTGCCTCATTTTTGGCATGTTGTAAGGCTTGTTTAAATAAGCGAATGGCTCTTTTAGTTTGATTTTGTTCTCCCAAAAAATAAGCGACCTCCCATAGGTTATCTAGGTTCGTACTGTCTTTTTCTATAGCTTCTAGGTAGTTTTTATAAGCAGCTTTATATGCTAATTGAGTGATCTGTAGTCTTGCTCTAGTCATGTAGCCTTCTACTGCTTGTGCTTTAGCTTTAGCCGCAGCTTTTTCTTGTGTTACTCCATCTTGATAGAGTTTTTCTAGTTTTTCTTCTTCTAGTATTTCGAGGGCAGCTTCGGCATCGCCTTCTTTTTCGAATTTTTGGATAGCCTTTACCACAAAGTCAGCAGCTTTGGAGAGGTCGGTCTCTGCGAGTTTTTTGGCGAGTTCGTTTTTGCTTTTTTCGAGTTCAGCTATTTGAGCGGAGCGTTCGGCTATCTCTTTGGAGAGGTTAGTGCGCTCATCGTCTGATATTTGGTTATTGCGCAGTTGGGAGCGTAGGAATTTTATTGATTCTTCTTTTTCTTTTAGTTGTTTTTCTATGGCAGCGACGTATTTGTCTTGTCGGGAGGAGAGTTCGCTGGTTTTAACTACGACGATCGTGACGAGATCATCTTTATTTTTTCGGATGGCCGCATCTACGAGTATGGGGTTGGGGCTACCTATTACTTGGTGGTCGGTTTTTTGTACCACTAGGGTAACAGGATCGCCCGGTTCGCCACCTGCTACTTCTATTTCAAATATACCGGCATCGTTGGTATAAACAGGACTAGCATTCGCAATGGTAGGAGTGATCTGTACGCCGCTGACGGGTGTTCCCGTATTTTGATAAGTGATGATTCCTCGTAGGATATTATTTTGCGCGAGTAGGGTATGACTAGCGAAAAGGATGCAGGTAAGAGTGAGCCAAAATGATTTCATGGTTGGAGGTTTTGTTTATTTGAATTTTATAACGCTGAGGTGCGGAGACGCAGGGTTTTTTATTTTCATATTAATGAACCTGTAAATATAATGATTTTACTTTCAATTTTTTCCACCTCCGCCTTCGGCACCTCCGCCAGCGGAGGAGAGCTTCGAGTTGGTTTTCAAAGAGTGAATTTTAACTTATATTTTCAAATAAGCTAGAAAGAATTTTCCTCCGCTGGCGGAGGTGGAAAACACATCTAAGAACTTACGTATTTTATTTTTTTAAACGAATATCAGCATCGGTAGAGTAAGGTGAATGGGGTTGCCGTTTAAGTTGATAAGCTGCTGCTCTGATGACCAACTCATAATTATCTTTTTGCATTCTATCCGGTAGATTTACTTGAAATCTTCCATCGGGCGCAGAGTAGATGGTGGTATCTGTACCAATGGTGATAGCAGCACTATCAATCGGAGCTAAGGTGGTTTCATCTCGTACCATACCCTTGATAAGGCCTCGTTTAATAGATGGACGAATGAAATATTCGATTGGGTTGCCATCTAAAATATATTTTTGTTGAGCAGGGGGTGTTACCCCTTCGTACTTAGAATGTTCTAAGATGATGGAAACTTTATTTCCTTTTAACCGAGCGGGTAACTCTCGTAAATCTATTTTCCCTTCCTTATCAATTTCGACGGTTTGGGTACCATTACCGTAATCAATCGCTAAACTTCCTGCTCCTTTGAGTGGTCGAGTACCATTTTCTGCTCGGACTTTTACGGTAAGGGTTAATGCTTCCGATGAGGAACTGCTGCTAAATAAATCTCGTAGGCTGTAGCCGGATATTTCGGCGATGCCAGCTAAAGCGGCAATAATACCTCCTGCTATGACCACCCATTTTTTCCAAGGGGTGTTTTTAGGATCGTCACTTGGAGTAATTTTCTCCGTGGTTGTGTGGCTTCGAGTTGTCAAATCACCCGAAGCAGTTGATTCATCTGGCAATTGATTAATTAGCGCCAACAGCGCATTGGTGATTTGATTTTGTTGGAGATTCGAATTAGCAGAGGAAAGTATTCCTTGAAGTTTTTCTTGTTTGAGACTGGCATAACGGCTAGAGAGATGAACCACCTGATTATGAAAATCGGAATCATTCTTTGAGTTTTCCAAAAGTGTTTGGATCGCTTGATCTAACTTTCCCTGAACAATTTGATCTTTTAATTTTTCTTTGAGCGAAGACATACTTAATGTTTTTGATTTTTAAAAATACAAAAACATTGGAGAAAGTTGGTATCTATGATTTGATACCAACTTTCTTTGATGTAAAATTATTGTTATAACAACCCAAACTGCTCCAAATGGTGCGCCCAATGTTTTCGACTTAACCATTACCTTCCAAGTGTTCTATATCATTAATGTCTTTGGGTCTATTTACTGCCTTTTTTTGTCTGATTAAATCATTTACATGAATTACGCATATAGGGATTTCATCAATTTGGTGAATTGTGGCATTTTCAATGACCTCATTAAAACTCAAGGATTTGATTGAAGTAATAACATCAATACTAACTGGTGAAATACCAAAACTAAAAACATCTACCTTTTCATTTTCCAAAAAGTTAGTCTCCGTCATATCAAAAGTAGGCATTCCAAATTCAAGAAAAGTTGCTACAATTTTTTGATAGTTCTCTTTTGATTTTCTTACGAAAATATCCATATCTCCAGTTGTCCTTGAATAGCCGTGAAGGATTACAGCATAGCCTCCAACTAAAACATAATCTACATTGTTATTATTTAAAGCTTTAAGGAAATCTTGGAAATCAGGATTAAAAATATTTGACATTAAACTAAATGTTTTCTCATACCAAAAACGTTTCGATCCATTTTTGGCGGATGGTTTATATCAAAATCATAGGCTACACTTATTAAATAAAATGCAGCCTGTAATCTTTCCGTGGGAGATTTGTTTTGCCAATAAGCATGTTGCATATCCGCTTCACGGAAAGATTGCATTTTGAATTTTGTTCGATCTAATCTGTATGGTTTATTTTCCATAACACTAAAAATACGATTTTTTTAAATTTCAATTATACCAACCCAAACTGCTCCAAATGATGCGCCCAATGTTTTCGACTCAACAAATTCCATTCATATCGATTTAACCAGCCAAAGACTGTATTCTTCACTTTCCCTGTAGGATTTTCTTTAAAGAAAACTTCTAGTTCATCGTGCGCTTTGAAGAAAGCAGCCTTCGCCTCCTCCAAACTTCCGTACCGCAAATCTTCCACTTCGCCTTTTCGCAACATGGGGTGCTCGAACTTTTTGGGCATGGGGCGATAGTTCCACAGTGAGTCCTGCGTTTTTTCTAAATATTTTTCGGGAGTAGTAATTGCTGTTTCCACATTTCCCAAAGCCATTTGTGTAAAAAATTCCATGTGTTCTACCAAATGTTGAGCGGTCATCATTCCCCATTGTGGTTGGGTACTCTCGGTGAGCGCATCTAATTTTTCTTCCAGATAGCTACGGGTGATTGTTGCGAATGGAGCTTTCTTTTGTACCAAAGTGAGGATGGTAGCGAAGGCCACTAGCTCGCTTTCTTGGTCAAAAATTTCTACGTACCATTTAACCACGCCCGAAGGATGTTCTTTTCCCTTGCTGTCCCGTTCGCGTTTTTCTTTGCAGGTCAGTCGTACTTGAATCGTATCGTTGTGGTAAATTGGACGGATAAAACGGCATTCATCAATTCCGTAGTTAGCTCCCACAGGACCTTTGGCAGGGTGAACAAAAAGCCCTGCTGCTGCTGCTAACAAGAAATACCCGTGGGCTGCTCTTTTTTCAAAAATAGATCCATCCAGAGAAGTGATGTCGGTGTGGGCATAAAAAACGTCCCAAGTCAGGTTGGCAAAATTTTGAATATCCGAATCCGTCATGGTTCGTTTGTGTGTCAAGAGAGACATCCCCGGTTGGATTTCTTCGAAGTAATATTTAAAGGGATGCTGAGGGGCTTCGGTGACTTTTGCGTTAGGTTGGTAAATGCCCGTGATGGCCGAAAGGGTAGTTGGAGTAGCTTGTACCGCACATCGCTGCAAGTAGTGTTCTACCCCGCGCATGCCGCCCATTTCTTCACCACCTCCGGCTCGTCCTGGCCCTCCGTGAATTAAGGTAGGTAGGGGAGAACCATGACCTGTACTTAGCTTGGCATTCTCTCGATTCAATACTAAAATTCTACCGTGGTGACTTGCCGCCCCCACCACAAATTCCGTAGCTTCTCGATCATCAAAAGTGGCAATGGAACAGCACAACGAACCTTTTCCCATTTGAGCCAATTCGATGGCTTGGTCAATGCCTTTGTAGGGCATGATGGTACTGACCGGACCAAAGGCTTCAATCTCGTGGACAGCTAAATTCTTGTACGGATTTTTTTCTAACAATACAATTGGAGAAAGGAATGCCCCCTTATCAAAGTCTGCATCTATCAAATCAATTCTGTCCAGACTGCCGTACACTAGCTCTGCCGTTTGGGCAATTTCTTTGACTCGATCTCGAACTTCGTTGACTTGGTCTTTGCTGGCTAAAGCCCCCATGCGAACGCCTTTCGCCGTTGGATTTCCGATAGCCACTTTAGCGAGTGATTTGCCTAATGCGATTTGGACGTCTTCCACTAAATGCTCGGGAACGATAACCCTGCGAATGGCGGTACATTTTTGTCCACACTTGGAGGTCATCTCTTTGCGAACTTCCTTGATGAAGAGATCAAACTCCGGCGTACCCGGAACAGCCTTTTCTCCCAAGACCGTACAGTTCAGGCTATCGGCTTCCATATTGAAGGGAACTGACTCCTGCACTAGTCGAGGATGTGATTTGAGCATCCTGCCAGTATCCGCCGAACCCGTAAAAGTGACAACATCTTGCGACCCAACAGTATCTAAAATCGTTCTGGCTGAACCACAAAGTAACTGCAACGCTCCTTCGGGTAGAATGCCCGATGCAATGATTTCTTGAACCACTGCCTCCGTCAAAAACGAAGTAGCCGTAGCGGGCTTCACCACCGCTGGAACACCTGCCATCCAATTCACCGCACATTTTTCTAACATTCCCCACACGGGAAAATTAAAGGCATTGATATGAATAGCTACTCCTCGCTTAGGCACCATGATATGCTGCGCCGCAAAATTTCCTCCTCTGGAAATATCTACCAAACTACCCTCTACGTGAAAGGGTTGGTTGGGAAATTCTCTCCGCAGGGATGCGTTAGAAAATAAATTTCCAAATCCGCCTTCGATGTCCACCCAGCTATCTGCCCGCGTTGCCCCGGTTTGGTAGCTCACTTCGTAAAATTGTTCCTTGCGTTTGGTGAGGTACAAAGCCAATTTTTTCAGCATGTTTCCACGTTGTTGGAAAGTCATTTTTCTCAATGGTGGACTTCCCACTTTCCTACCGTAGTCTAATATTTTTCCGAAATCTAAACCTTTGGTAGTGGCCGTAGCGACTACCTCCCCCGTGACGGAGTTGTACAATGGTGTTCCTTCACCATCTCCCTCTACCCAACTGCCGAGGACATAATTTTTAAGTTTTTTCATTTCTTATAGTTTTTTAGTTAAAGAGATAAAATATGGTTGATGTCTGTTTAATTTTCTTTGGGTTGATACGTTGTATCTTTTTAGACTATTTTTTCAAATCAAAAAATAATATTTATTTGATAATTTACCAACTAGGCTTTGATCTCTACAAATCAATTTTCATATAAACTGGACAATGATCCGAATGTACCACATCTCCTAACTGCCTCGCCTCTTTGATTTTATCTTTCAAACTATTCGATACCGACTGATAATCAATTCTCCAACCTTTATTATTTTTTCTTGCACCGAAGCGATACGTCCACCAACTGTAATCTTCTCCTTCGGGATGCACAGCTCGATAAGCATCTGTGAATCCACTCTCGAACCACTTGGTCATCCACTCTCTTTCTTCGGGTAAAAATCCAGAACTCTTTTTGTTGCCTTTGGGATTGTGAATATCCATTTCCGTATGTGCAATGTTATAATCTCCCACGATGATTAAATTCGGTCGCTCTTTTTTCAGTTCATTAATCCAATTAAAAAAGTCTTCTAAGAATCCCATTTTAAAGGCCTGTCGTTCTTCCCCCGAAGTACCCGACGGAAAATAACAACTCAGTATCGTCCAATCTCCAAAATCTGCTCGAAGGATGCGCCCTTCGTTGTCGTATTTTTCTATGCCCATTCCTTCTTTTACCAAGTCAGGTTTTTGTTTGGAAAAAATAGCTACGCCGCTATACCCCTTCTTGACTGCCGAGTGCCAATGGTGATGGAATTTCATTTCTTCCAAAGGAGTGACATCTACTTGTTCTCGTTGCGCTTTAGTTTCCTGAATACACACGATGTCAAATTTTTCTTCTTTGATAAAATCCCATAGTCCTTTTTTGGCTGCTGCTCGGATGCCGTTGACATTGTAGGAGATGATTTTTTTCATAAAAAATAAATTGGTTATCAGATAATGCGAAAATAGAGGTTTCCATTTTCTCCGCTCTAGTTTTTCCGAGAAAATTATTCACAAAGGGGAAACTACACATCTTCTTCGGGCAACCATTTAATTCAATTTCACATAGTTATTTAGAGAAGTCACCCTAAGTTTTGATTACCAAATCCACCCTCATCATGTTTTTTAAATCAATCATTTCGACTTTTTGTTTTCTTTCATTAGTTAGTACTTCTGTTTTGGCTCAGGGGGAAGCTAACGTTTGGTATTTTGGTCAAGGTCAAGGAATTGATTTTAACAACGGTTTTACGATCGTCCAAAGCAACATTCAAACGATAGAAGGATGTGCTAACATTTGTGACGCTAATGGAAATATATTGTTATACACAAATGGTGGAGGTCGAGCGACTCCGAATTATTTGCAAAAGGGGATAATCTGGGATAAAGATGGAAATGAAATATTTGATATGCAAGATGACGGTGGAGGGCAAAGTGCTAATCAAAGTGCGCTTTTTGTGCCAAAGCCAGACGCAGATGGTATCTATTATCTTTTCACAATGGAAGAGTTTGAATCTTATTCATTATTTAATCAGGGCGAAGGATTATCTTATTATGAGATAGACGTAAACAATAGTTCGGGAGAAGTTATCAATTACGAAGAAGCAATTGTCGAAAATACAAACGAAGCATTAGCTGGCATTGCTCATGCTAATGGCAATGATTTTTGGATAGCCGTAGTAAATCTTACAACCAATGAGATCAATATTTTTTTAGTAGATGCTTTGGGCGTTACACTAACGAGTACCTTTGCACTTCCACTTCCAGTCTTATTATCAGGGACTCAAATTAAGTTTTCACCAAATGGAAAATGGCTAGGAAGCGGAGGGCTGCTTTATCCTTTTGATAACCAAACGGGCACACTCTCCAGTCCAATTCCTTTACCTAGAGTGGTTGCAGAATTTTCCCCGAATGGTCGCTATCTTTTTGCGGTTGATACTATTTCCTTCTTATCGGGTTTTTCAATCTATCAGTTTGATTTGGAAGCAAACGAGATAAGCAGTTCCGAAGTACTCATTGAAAACTTTGATTACGGCGGTACAGATAATATTGGATTCGCAGGTGGTTTTCAGGTGGCGTCCGACGGAAACATTTATTTTTTAGAGCTATACGGTAATCCCAGTCAACCTTCAGTATTCTTTAATGATTTATCAAAAATACAATGTCCGAACTCAGGCAGTCCACGCGTAGAAAGGGGTATTTTTAATTACAATTCTGTACTACCAAATGGAAATTTTGTGATAAATTTTCCAGAATATCTAAGCCACTATTTTTTGGATACTACTTCGATCGAATCGTTGCAATTCAACATAGAACCAAGCGCACCAGCAATATGTGAAGGGGAAAGCATTATCCTCTCTACTAATTTTTCCAACAACGAAAATTATATTTGGTCCACCGGTGAAACTACTCCAAACATTGCCATCTCCGAAGCTGGTATTTATACTGTTACCATAAGTGATGAATGCTGTATAGCGGGAGAAGCAGCAATTGAAATATTCAACGCACCAGACATTACCGAATTCGAAATAGAAGGAATAGACGATATAGAATGTGGAGAAATACTCACCTTAAATGTTGTGACGAATGCCAACTTGATTGAATGGTCTACTGGCGATACCACCAGTCAAGTTACTATTTCTAGTCCAGGAACTTATACCCTAGAACTCGAAAATAATTGTGAGTCTATCACCGAAATCATCGAGATACCTGCCTCGCCCAATTCTGAAACTATCGTTGACTTACCTAATGCGTTCACACCCGATGGTGACGGAGTAAATGATACTTTTGGTATCATTTCGGACTGTTTGAATTTTACGAATTATAATCTCAAGATATTTGACCGATGGGGCACTCTAGTTTATGATACTTCCAATTTTGAAATACCTTGGGATGGTACTTATGATGGTAAAGCCGCTCCGTCCGATGTGTACGTATTTATAGTTCGGTATCAAAGTAACAATGGAATTACAAATACGAAATCGGGCGATGTAACTTTAATTCGATAGATTTTTGATTGTAAAATTCTTATCCAGATCAATTCTCGCTGAACCTATTTTTATATTTTGTGTATAATTTTGAAAGAAGAGTAGAGAAATAGTTTAGGAACAAAAGCATAATACAATAAGAATATGGAAGAGAAAGAAAGTTTATCCAAGTTAAAACTCAAACAAACGGAACGAACATTTCCTACCACCAAACCTAGTGACAAAATCGTTCCCGTCAGTTGTCCTTCGTGCAGTACTTCTCCCGCCATTGAAGATGTGAACATCCATGATAAAATCGCAAAGTGTGGAAGCTGCGGAACGGTATTCTCTTTTGCGCAGGAGGTTAACCACTTGGCGCAAAGTAATAACAATCAGGCGGAGGAGGAAGTCATAGTTCGCCCCGTTGGTATCGAAAAAAGTTATTTTCACGATGAGTTGGAATTAACGATGCAACAACCTACCGGTGGCTTCTGGATACTTATGATTTTCTTTATGGCCTTTTTTGCGGGACTATTTTATTTAGTTCATTTAAAAAAAGGAATTCCAATCTACTGGCCATTAGGTTTTGGTAGCATGGCTCTTTTATTCTATTACAAATATTTGAACAAAAACAATGATAAAATTTACACAACTGTTGATGAAAAATATCTATCTATTCAGTACCGACCTAAATATTTTTCGAAAGATAAATTGATTCCCGCCCAAGAAATTGAACAA
This sequence comes from Bacteroidota bacterium, assembly GCA_039027925.1. Classification (GTDB taxonomy): domain Bacteria; phylum Bacteroidota; class Bacteroidia; order Chitinophagales; family Saprospiraceae; genus CAJQQY01. The sequence continues at coordinate 3,608 of JBCCJE010000014.1, read as the reverse complement.
CTATACGTTAAGACGCTAGCTTCTAATTACTACAGTTTGTATGCTATCCAAAATACTCCCGAGGGGCAAAAACACGTCCTCCTTATCCAGTATCTGGACTCTCGAAATAAAGCTAGATACATGGAGCGTGAAATAGAAGAATATCTTGGGATTGAAGATAAGCGGTTGCCCGAAGAATCTACGCCCGTTGCTGGTATTCATTTGGGATGATGTGAATGTATTGTTAGGTCTGAAGGTTAGAAATGGAAGTGGAGAATCTGCTAGGTGCCTTTTGGTAGCACGCCCGATTTATTTTTACCGGCTTTTGATTTTTATGTGGTGTTGTTGCATGAACATTTATTATTTCATTTTTCTGATTTTTGCCAAATTTTTATGAGAAAAATTGGTTTGTAAAAAATTTATGCAATCGAAAAACCTCTTTAACCAAAGGATAAATGTTCATACAACAACGCCTCTAAGATACCATCTTTATTTACATCTCCAGTATTCTCAATTGTTTCATCGACTATACTCGATAACTTTACATAAAATCCAGATATCGCTTTATTTCTAAAACTGTTATCATCATTTTCATCATCAATAGATGTACGAGTTAATAGACTTGTTAAGCTATGATTATCCATTAGTGAGCGGCACGGGAAAAATCAACCAAAATATTATCAAAAAAGTTAGGAGGGACATCGTCCCAAAACAATTAGAACAATTAGATCAAAAAGATAATCGTACCTTTAGTAAAACCTTTCGCTGCTCCAAGATGAAAGAAATCCTAGAAAAACGAATTACTGTACGACAAGTTTCCGAACTTTACGGAGTGAACCGAACCTCGGTATTCAAATGGCTATACAAATATTCAAACCTTGAAAAAGGAACAAAACAAGTCATTGAAATGAAAAGTGAATCAGCCAAGACGAATCGAGCTTTACAATTCTTCATTCATAATCTTTTATTAAAAAAATGAATCTTCAATCCACTTCTTTTCTACGAGCATCTTTCCGAAAGCATACCTTACAATTCAAGCAACCGAGTGGTACTTCTCGTGGTGTTTTGCGCACTAAGGAGAGCTGGTTTATTGTGATTCAAAACTCAAAGACCTTTCAATGGGGCATCGGGGAATGTGGTTTGCTTAAAGGGCTAAGTGCTGACGACCGACCTGATTATGAAGAAAAATTAAAAGAAATTTGTGAGCGTATGGATCGTTTAAATTATTGGTTGGACGAGGGATTAAAAGAATTTCCATCTATCCATTTTGGCTTAGAGATGGCTTGGAGCAGTTATCACGCTACAAATAAGTTCGAATTATTCCCTTCTGAATTTACCCAAGGGAAAAAGGCAATTCCAATCAACGGATTGATCTGGATGGGGAAAAAAGAATTTATGCAACGGCAGATCGAAGATAAACTAGCCGCAGGATTTGATTGCGTAAAAATGAAAATTGGAGCTATTGATTTTGATACCGAAATTGAATTGTTGCAAAGTATTCGAAAACGATTTTCGAAGGAAACCATCGAACTCCGAGTAGATGCCAACGGTGCTTTTCAGCCAGGTGAAGATGCGCTGCAAAAACTTCGTACCCTCGCCCAACTCGATATCCACTCCATAGAACAACCCATTCGACAGGGGCAGCTAGAAGCCATGCAAACGCTCTGTGCGAATACGCCTTTGCCTATTGCCTTGGACGAAGAGCTGATTGGAGTTTTTGAAAAATCTACGAAAGAAGAAATCATCCGTTTTATCCAACCACAGTATATCATTTTAAAACCAAGTTTGGTCGGAGGGTTTAAAGGCTCGCAGGAGTGGATTGATGCTGCTCATCAATTGGACATTCCTTGGTGGGTCACCTCTGCGCTGGAAAGTAACATTGGATTAAATGCTATTGCCCAATGGACGTTCACCTTAAATAGTTCAATGCACCAAGGATTAGGCACGGGGTCACTTTATACGAATAATTTTCCTGCTCCTCTCTTTGTGGAGCAGGGGGCATTGCACTACGAGGAGGGAGGTGAGTGGGATTTGAGTTTGATACAGCCACAGGTAGGTGTAGGATTGGCGTAATTTTGTTGATTCCGATTTCCTAACCACCTACTGGATGATGAATTTTTTCTAATACATTTTTTGCCACATTTAATGCTCTCAACGAACTTTTCTTTTTACTAGTATGGGTTTCCATTTTGATGAGAATATTTTTGAGTTTTCTTACGGCTTCGAGGATGTAGGGGCCTTTATTTAGCATGACACATTCTGCTTGGGTACTAATGGCAGCATCAGATATTTCAGCCCTCGTAGCCATACCTGTTTTGGCCAATGTCTCTAAAACTTGGGTTGCCCAAATAACTGGAATGTGTGCGGCCTCACAGAACCATAAGATTTGATTTTGTACCTCCGATATACGTTCAAATCCAATTTCGACGGCTAAATCTCCTCTAGCAATCATGACACCGAAGTTGGCGCGTTTCATCGCTTCCAATAAAATCAAAGGCAAGTTATCGAATGCTTCCAAGGTTTCTATTTTGTAAACAATACCTAGGTTTTCAGCCTTTGGGATTTTGCTCAGTTCTTCGTGAAGCAATGCCACATCTTTTGCATTGCGGACAAAGGAGTAGCCAACAATATTAGCATGCTTAACTACAAAGGGGAGTAAGTCTAAATCATAGGATGTGAGGGACGGCAAATTCAAATTGGTGCTAGGTAAGTTAATGCCTTTGTCAGAACCTAATTTGCGTTTGAACGATTTATTGATGACTAGCTCTGCGTCCGTATCTTTTTTATTGATGACAATGGCTTCGATCGTGCCATCATCAAAAAATACAGACTGTCCTATCTCCAGATCATTGATAATTTGAGGCAGCTGAACCCCCACCTCGGCGGGGGCAACTAGCTTTCCTTGATCTCCGTATTTCGCTTTTTTCCCTTTAGTATTTCTTTTGGTGAGTATAAGGTGGTCACCTACTTTGAGGGGGATTGCTTTTTTAACTTTTCCTTTTTTGCTGAGGACTTCTATTTTTGCTGTTCTGATTTTTGGACCTGCCAAATCCATGTATATCTTGATGGGATGCTTAGTTTCTCTTTTTACTTGCTTGATGTTGACTATCATGTTTTTCCAAAGTGCTAGATTGCCACGCCCTAAATTGATTCTAGCTATTTCCATTCCTTCGGCTACTAATTTTCTTACCAGTTCGATATCTTCGGCAGCTTCATCGGGCATAGTCACCATAATTTCGGTGACATTTTTTTGTCTACCTTTGTTGAGTAATTGGCTAGCGTGTTTGCTCAATCTTTTTTTACTTGCCTTGTAGTTGAACGCATTCAACTCATTGGGTGGAGTCCATTCTTTGCCTTGCAACAAATGGAGCAGTTTCAGCACATTTTGAATTTTTGGCAAAACGTAACCCTCAGCTGTCCTGATCGAAGAAATACCTAAATCAGAGAGTTCATCGTGCAACTTACGCAAATCAAAACTCCTCAAAACTAAGTAGTGATATAGATTTTTAGCACTGATTCGGTAGTCAGGGTGTACTTCATCCGCCAAATGATTAGCAATGGTTTCCCTCTGTTTGATTTCCTCGTAAATCTTGAAAATTTCTTTTTCAACTTTTTTGATAGACATAGTT
>JBCCJE010000013.1:0-18045 GCA_039027925.1 Bacteroidota bacterium | reverse complement strand
CGGCATTGAAAAACTACAAATTACAAAAAGGGACATATCCAAAAAACTTAGAGGTCTTAGTACCAAAATTTATAGATGAAATACCAAGATCTGGATTTGGGATATTCGATTCAAAAATTAATTATCAATTGCTCCAAAATGGAAAAACTCAATTGAGTTACAAGGTGAAGTTTGGATTTATATGTGAATCTTATAATTGTATAGGTGGGATAAATTTTTCAACGTGGGCAAAATGTTAAGTCTAATTCAATCCCCGAAGTTTCAGGACAGGCATTCTATCATTCTATCATTGACTCATTCTACCATTGATCTTTATGAAAAAAATAAACAGCATATTAGTTGCCAATCGAGGAGAAATTGCTTCTCGGATTTTCAGGACTTGTAAAAAAATGGGGATCACCTGTGTGGCAGTTTATTCGGAAGCAGATAAAAATGCGCCGTTCGTTCGTCAGGCAGATATAGCGATTCATATCGGAGATCCTGAACCCGCCAAGTCTTACTTAGACCAAGATAAAATCATCCACGCTGCCAAAAGAGTGGATGCTGATGCTATCCATCCGGGATATGGATTCCTTTCGGAAAATACGTCTTTCGCCCAAAGATGTAAGGACGAAGGCATCATTTTCATTGGGCCGAATCCCCAAGCTATTGAATCCATGGGATCGAAGTCTCAGGCAAAAACCCTCATGGAAAAAAGTGGTGTTCCAACCATTCCCGGCTACAAAGGAAAAGATCAATCAGAAGAGACCCTCAAAGCCGAAGCACTAAGAGTTGGGTTTCCCTTACTGCTCAAGGCCACGGCGGGAGGAGGTGGAAAAGGAATGCGAATTGTGCATCAAGAAAGCGAATTGGGAAGTGCGATTGCTTCCTCAAAAAGAGAAGCCCTCAACGCATTCGGAGATGATGAGATGCTGATTGAAAAATATATTGAGTCTGGCAGGCACATCGAGTTTCAAATATTTGGAGATCAACACGGAAATGTAATTCATTTGTTAGAAAGAGAATGTTCCATCCAACGCCGCTACCAAAAAGTAATCGAAGAAAGTCCTTCTCCAATCATGACAGCGGCGTTGAGAAACAAAATGGGAGAAGCGGCGGTGCTTGCAGCCAAGGCTTTAAACTACGACAATGCGGGTACAGTAGAATTTATTTATGATGATAAAACGGGAGACTTTTATTTCCTCGAAGTCAATACTAGACTACAGGTGGAGCATCCCGTCACCGAGGCCATTACGGGTTTGGATTTAGTACAGATGCAAATTGAATCTGCCGAAGGTATGCCTTTACAAATTGCGCAAGAGGAGGTGATAGGAAACGGCTATGCCATTGAAGCAAGACTCTACGCAGAGGACGCTACCAATAATTTCACGCCAGTTACTGGTACGGTTCACCGTTTTCAATTTCCCCACATCGAAGGTTTGCGCATGGAATCGGCAGTTGAGTCCGGCTCAGAGATTTCTATTTTCTATGACCCAATGATTGCTAAAATAATTGTTTGGGAAAAAGATCGAGCAAGTGCTCACGGGAAGTTGAGCTATGTTTTGCGAAATCTAATCTGCCAAGGAACAGTTACCAACCAAGCTTTTCTCCAAACACTTTTGCAAAATGAAGATTTTAAAAAAGGGAATTACGATACGCATTTTATTGATGATAAAATCAACCTTTCGGAGATTCATCAGTTGACTGAATTTCAAAAATAAGAACTGGTCATCGCTGCTGTACTGTTCAATTGGCAACAACGACAAAAAAGACGAAAACTACTCCGAGGACTTCCTTCTGGCTGGCGCAATAGTTTTTACGAACACCAAAAAGAAGCCTTCCAAATTGGGGCAACAACCATCGAAGCCCAGTACAAATTCAAACCCCTATCCCCAGACTTCGGGAATGAATTCGAATTTTTATTTGGAGAAAAAGTAAAACGTGCGGGTATTGTTGGAAAAACGACCAACTCCATTCGTATCAGCATTGATGGATTGCAAAAAGATTTTTCCGTACTCAATGTAGGCAACCAATGTTTTATCCATACCGCCACCATCGGCAATGTCCAATTGAATAGACTAGACCGTTTTCCCCAAAAAGAAAAAGAAAAAATCAAAGGCGGTTACGAATCACCCATGCCATCGCAGATTATTAAATTGCACGTAGCGCAAGGTGATGAAGTTAAAACGGGCGATCCACTCTTAGTCATTTCTTCTATGAAAATGGAAAACGTAATTTTAGCAGAAGAGGACGGAACAATCGAGGAAGTCTATGCCGAAGAAGGACAAAATGTGGAAGCTGGATTTTTATTGTTAAAAGTAAATTCCTAACTGCTTACTAAATTGGGATAGCTGTAATTTTACGTCCGAAGACAACCTGCCTTTGCCAGCAAGTAAGTCCTGCCCTTACCGGCAGGTAGGTCGTCCCCCTTGATGTACACTTCACGAATTTGAAATAATAAATAACCCAACATGACCTTAAAACAACGTTTCCTTGGTTTCCGCAGATTTTTTCTTGGGCTCAAACGATCCGAAGAGAAAGCGATCAAGTACCACGAAGTCATTGAGCAAGAAACCACACTGCTACAAAAAAGAAGAAAAAAACTTGGCCTAGAAAAATCGGAAGCACTAGATGATAATAAATTTGGTATCGCTTTATCGGGTGGAGGCATTCGGTCGGCTACCATCAATTTGGGTTTTTTAGAAACGCTGAACGAATTCAATATTCTCAAAAGAGCAGATTACATTTCTACCGTTTCGGGCGGAGGCTACACGGGTGCTTACATTCAAGCCACGCTCAAAGAAGAACAGGGCGACTATTCTAAATTATTCGAAGCGGCGCACATCAGTCATCTGCGCAATAATGGGGAGTACATGACTCCCGGCAAAGGACTGACTAAGCTGTTCAACCAACTGATCTTAATCGTAGGATTTTCCATTAGCCTTTTGATGAGTTGGTTGAGTCCATTTATTATTGGCATGATGGTTTACCTTGGTTTTTTGTTTGTCAATCATTTTGGTTTGGATAGGGCGGGCTACGAAGAAGTGACTGATTTTTTATTTTTGATTATTATTCCTTCGGCGCTTTTCTTACTCTTTTTACATTTTATCTTAAATGTACTTTGGAATTATCATTTGCACGTCTCCAATTTTTTTAATCGAATACAAGTTGGTGTACTTATCATCATTGGGTTGATCTTCGGTGGCGTTTTTATCAAGCATCTCCAATGGAGTTGGGCGTGGGAAACGTTCGGGGTAGTGAGTTATTATCTGATGGTCATGTTTGCTTTGTTTGTGCTGGGGTATTTTGCCAATCCAAATGCGCTGAGTTTTCATCGGTTTTATCGTAATCAACTGGCGAATGCGTTTTTGAGCAATGTGAAAGATCCCAATACGCTACTTCAGAACTTAATCGAAAAGAAGGAAAAACCAGAGGACAACTTTATCTACGCTCCCTATCCACTCATCAATACTTGCTTGAATTTACTGGCTACGACGAGTACCAAAAAGGAAAAATTTTCGGAAGCCAAAAAAGACTTCCTCGAAGATGGACGCATGGAAATGAATATTCAGTTTGCTGGTGCTAAGGCGAGTGATTATTTTTTGCTGTCTCCTTTGTTCTGCGGTTCTAAGTTGGCGGGGTACGTGCCTACTGATGATACTTACAATTATCGAGATCTCACCCTTCCGGCCGCCGCTACGATTTCGGCGGCAGCCGTCAATCCTGGGATGGGTAGCTACTCCAACAAAATTCTGGGAATACTGACCACCATCCTCAATTTAAGATTAGGATACTGGATTTTAAATCCAAAGAAAAATAAGTTTTACGATAGCTTGGTGTGGTGGCCGAGGTATTTTGTGTATGAATTGTTAGGAAAAATAGGCATGAACAACGAGATGCTCAATATCTCGGATGGAGGGCACATCGAAAATCTAGGTATTTACGAATTGCTCAGGCGCAGATGCAAACTGATCCTCGCAGTGGATGCCGAAGCTGATCCTAAGTTTACGTTCGAAGCGGTTCAGAATTTGGCCATCAGAGCTAGGAATGAGTTGGGGCTAGAAATCCGATTTCCCAAAAATTATCTGGAAGAAGATATTCGCCCCAAGTCATCGGCAGGCTATTCGAGGCGAAGGTTTGCGGTGGGTGACGTTTGTTATTTGTGGGAAGAAATTTTACTAAGAGACGATGAGCAAAAAATTATTTTAGGGAAAAATAGAAAGCCCATCGAAATTTTGATCAACTACAAAAAGTACGAAGCCAATCCTGATCGAGATGAAGTCTTAGCGGAAATACTCACTTCCGTCCAAAACCAAATCAGTCAAAAAGTAACCAACGACGATCTCAGAAACGAAGCACTCCACAACATTGAAAAAATTATAAGCAAACGATTGGATACAGACTTCAAGATGGGAACATTGGTGTACGTAAAATCGTCCGTCACTCCTCCGCAGGGGAAACCTGCCATCAACCGAGAAACAGATCCGCTAAAATTTTACACCTACAAGTACAAAATATACAATCCAGATTTTCCGCACGAATCTACGGCTGACCAATTTTTTGATCCCGTACAATGGACGGCTTACTACGAGTTGGGCAGATATATTTGCGGCGATGTGCTAGGCATCGAAAATCTTGACAACTACCTCCGAATCATGAAACAAGAAATGAAAACGGGCGAACGACCTAGTTTTGACATCAACGATTTGATCCAAAGAAGATTCGGCAGAAGGGTAAAAATCTTCGAAGAGTTCAAGCAACAATGGGAACAAGAGCGAGCAAGAAAAGAGGCCATCCTTAAAGAAAAATTAGCAAAAGATTTTCCCATCAAAAAATCTATCGAGCCAGTTACCATGAGGCAGTTGGAAGAGAGAATGACTATGGACGAGCCTGTGGGTGCTGCGCTTCCCGAAGATGCGCCCATCATCGAACCAGCCGATGCTCCTCCGAGCGCAACCGAAGGGGATAATAAAATTGTGGTTGGAGAGGATGTGGATTATAAGATGTAAATGTGTTGTTGGGAAAATCAGGATAACCATACCCCACCGCTTTTTACGAAAAAAGATGACAAAAATCATTATCAATAAATGATTAAGATTACTGCTTCGTAATAACTAAAAGCGGATTTTTGTACTATGTTCAAGCACAAAAATTTAAAAGACGTTGATACCACTAGCTACAAAGAAGCGGTGAGCGATACTCAACAACTGATGGCGATTTTTGAAACTGCGGTTGATTGTATCATTATCATCAATGATCGGGGTATCATTTCTAAAATAAATCCAGCGGGTGCTAGATTGTTTGGTTATCATATTTCGGAGCTAACTGGAGAAAATATCAACATCCTGATACCAACTCCTTACCGTGAAAATTACGATGACCGCTCAAAAAATTACGAAAATTCTAGTCAAGCAAAAATTGTAGGTATCGGTCAAGATATTACTGCTATCCGAAAGGATGGTTCTACTTTTCTTTGTAAGCTAAGTATGAGTGAATTTTATATCGGACAAGAAAAATGTTACGCTGGAATTATTCACGATTTGACGGCTCGCAAAAAGGCAGAAGATAAAATCATAGAACTTAATCGAACGCTCGAAGAAAAAGTCAAAGCTAAAACTCAGGATCTCTCCGCCGTAGTGAGCAAACTGCTCATCAGCAATCAAAAATTAGAAAAGGAAATTCAAGAAAGAGGAAAAATAGAAAAAGCACTCAGGGATAGTGAATTAGAAATTAGAAAAACGTTGGAGAAAGAAAGAGAGCTGAATGACTTGAAGTCCCGATTTGTTTCTATGGCATCCCATGAGTTTCGTACCCCGTTGAGTACTATCCTATCTTCCACTACGCTGATTCAAAAATATTGTGAAAAAGGAATGCCCGAAAAAGCACATAAACATTTTGGTCGCATCCAATCTACCGTAAGTAATCTAACCGAAATTTTAGATGACTTCCTCTCGCTGAGCAAATTAGAAGAAGGAAAAATTCAAAGACACCCCGAAAAATTTGACCTAGCTGAATTTTGTCACGAGTTTTTAGAGGAGGTAGAAGGTCTATTGAAGCCTGGACAAACTATTGAAAAACAACTTCGGGAGCATGTTGAAGTTTTTTTAGATAAAAAACTATTGAGAAATATTTTACTCAATCTCTTTTCGAACGCTACCAAATACTCAGCGGAAGGAAAAGAAATTACTTGTGTTACTGATGTTTGTGATTGTAGTGTTATCATCCAAATCAGAGATCAAGGAATAGGTATCCCCGAAGGAGAGCAAAAGCATCTTTGGTCGAGGTTCTTCAGAGGATCCAACGTCATTAATATCAAAGGAACGGGACTGGGACTCAACATTGTCAAGCAATACGTAGATATGATGGAGGGAGAAATTCAGTTCGAAAGTGAGGAAAACAATGGGACTACGGTCACGGTAAGAATACCCAATTGAAGTCTTTGACGGGTACCTGCCGTGTAGATAACCGCACTATTTCTGCCCCCGCAAATTAAAAGTTAATCAGAGACACTTAATTTGATCTTTGCTTGCGTAAATTAATTGTTATACGTGTTTGATAGCAGGCAGGTGTCGTGCCTCTGGCACTCGGATGTAAATGAATTTGGGGTTTTCAATGCTACCTATGTGTTGTCCCTCTGGGACTTTTCAAGTTAAAGAGCACTAGAGGTGCGACACCTGCCTACCGGCAGGCAGGCCTCGGTAGATTGTAACAATGTATTTACAATTTATGATAGCCCTCTGGGACTTTTCAGGTTAAGAGCGCCAGAGGTGCGGTACATGGGTAGTGAAATAGAAGTTCTATGGAATCGTAAAAGTCCCAGAGGGACGACACTTAACTACCGTCAGATACGTATAACAATTAATTTACGTAACTTAAGATCCAACTGAAATTTTTAATCTTTAAGGATATTAATGATGACATTTATCACCATTCACGCCTGACGTTTATCATTTATTCTTTTTCTGGGGGCTACTAAATTTGTCTAAAAGATTTTAGGCGAAATGAATGTCAGTGCTCCAATAGAAAAAAACTCAACTTATAACAAAGAAAATACGTGTTTTCATTGTGGTGAAAATTGCAATAACGAAATTGTGATTTTTGCGGAAAAAGCCTTCTGTTGTCAGGGGTGCAAAATGGTCTATGAAATTTTAAACGAAAAAGACCTATGTAAGTACTACGAATTGGACGAGCAAGCAGGCGTTTCTCTACGTGGAAAAAAGCAGCCCCAATTTGCTTGGTTAGACGATGAGGTCATTCAGTCACAACTCATTGATTATCAGGAGAAAAACATAACAAAGGTTACTTTTTATTTGCCTGCCATTCATTGTGCTTCCTGCGTTTGGTTGCTCGAAAATCTCTTCAAATTCAACGGTGGAATCCTTCATTCCAAAATCAATTTTCTCAAAAAAGAAATTTTTATCAACTTTGATAATACCCAGATTTCTCTTCGACAACTGGCGGAATTACTCAGTTCTATCGGCTACGCTCCCGAAATCAACCTCGGAGATTTGGATCAGGCAAAACGCAAACGAGTTGATAAAAAGATAATGTACCAATTGGGGGTAGCTGGATTTGCTTTTGGAAATATAATGTTAATGAGCTTCCCGGAGTACTTAGGATTAAGCGAGGAAAATGCGGTCGGCTTTCAGCGCTGGTTTGGGATACTCAATATTTTGCTTGCCCTTCCAGTCGTTTTTTTTAGTGGAAAAGATTATTTACTATCTGCTTGGTTAAGTCTAAAAAATCGTAATCTCAATATTGATGTTCCTATTTCCATAGGTATCTTGACGCTGTTTGGCAGAAGTATTTTTGAAATTGCAGGCGGCGTAGGGGCTGGATATTTAGATTCTTTAGCGGGACTCGTATTTTTTCTTTTGATCGGAAAATGGTTTCAACAAATCACTTATAATCACCTTTCTTTTGAGCGAGATTACAAATCCTATTTCCCAGTAGCGGCTCTCTTAAAAACGGGAGAGACTACCCCGATTCAAAATCTCAGACAAGGGGACATTATCATCATCAAAAATAAAGAACTCATTCCTGCTGATGGTATTTTACTGAAAGGGGAGGGGCGTATTGATTATAGCTTTGTCACGGGAGAATCTGATCCTATTGCAAAAATTAAAGGGGATCGCATTTTTGCGGGAGGAAAACAGATCGGAGGGGTACTGGAAGTTCAGGTGATTAAGACCGTCTCACAGAGTTACCTGACCCAATTATGGAACGACGCCGTCTTTACCGAAAAGGAAAATCCATCTACCCAATTACTCGCCGATCAGATTGGAAAATACTTTACCTACATCATTCTTACCATTGCGTTCTCTACGCTAACTTATTGGCTGACCATAGATGTGGGAACTGCGGTGAACGCATTTACTGCGGTGTTGATTATTGCTTGCCCCTGTGCGGTCGCACTTTCTATTCCTTTCACTTTTGGGAATGCCATTCGAATTCTGGGACGATATAATTTCTATTTAAAAAATATTCAAGTGATTGAACGACTGCAAAAAGTAACTACAGTTGTTTTTGACAAAACGGGTACGCTGACTTCTACTAATAAAAACAATGAAATTACATTTGTTGGGAAAGTATTGAGTAATGACGAAAAAAGGGAAGTAACTACCTTAGTGAGCCAATCTTCTCATCCGTTGAGTCGGTTGATTTTTGAATATCTTAAGGTAGATGGAGTTTACCCTTTAACTGATTTTCAAGAACACGAAGGAAAAGGCATACAAGCCATCATCAATCAAAAACAGTTTAAAATAGGTGCTGCCAAATTTACCCAAAACGAACCCCATCCTGACGCTAATGTTTTTCTTCAGATTGATGGGGAAACTAGAGGCTACTTTTCTATACACAGCGAATACAGAAAGGGTTTGGAAGAAATTATTGATTTTTTTAAAGCCAAACAAACGATTCATCTACTTTCTGGCGACAACGAAAAATCTAGGAAAGACCTAACGCCGTACTTTGGAAAAAATCTCCACTACTTCCAAAGTCCTAAAGACAAATTAAATTTTATTAAAAAACTTCAAGAACGAGGAGAGTCGGTATTGATGCTCGGCGATGGATTAAATGATGCGGGTGCTTTACAACAAAGCGATGTCGGTATGGTCATCGCAGAGAATACTAATAACTTCACTCCTGCCTGTGATGCCATTTTAGATGCTAATGCCTTTCGGGTACTTCCACATTTTTTCAGATATATTAAAGGTTGTTTGAAGTTAGTTTACATCGCCTACGGTTTAGCTTTTATTTATAATGTTATAGGACTTAGTTATGCGGTACAGGCGAAGTTATCACCGGTGGTAGCTGCTATCCTGATGCCAGCAAGTTCGATAACTATTGTACTCTTTGGAGTCTTGTCTGTCACCTTTCTAGCCTGGAAGATTGGGCTTCAAGAAGAGGAGTGACAAAAATCACCTCACTCGGTGACATTCGTCACCTGATAAAAATCACTCACCAATTATCTTGCATATATAATCAATACGTACGATGACAATTATTTTTTTCCTAATTCTACTGAGTCTCTTGGTAGCCCTTGGATTCCTTTTTGGTTTTTTTTGGGCAGTCCGTTCGGGGCAGTATGAGGATGATTACACTCCCTCGGTTAGAATTTTATTTGACGACGAAATTAAGTTAACAAACGATTCAAAAACGAAAGTAAATGACAACGATTGAACAGTTTAGTTACGACAACAAGACCGTTCGTAACTTTGCCCTAGCCACGGCGTTCTGGGGCGTCATTGGAATGGTAGTTGGATTGTGGGCTGCGCTCCAACTCATTTTCCCGGCGCTCAATTTTGCGACCGCAGAGGTTACCTTCGGGCGCATTCGTCCCCTGCACACCAATGCTGTAATTTTTGCCTTTGTCGGTAACGGAATTTTTATGGGCGTTTACCACTCCCTTCAGCGACTACTCAAAGCGAGGATGTACTCTGACCTGCTGAGTAAAATTCATTTCTGGGGTTGGCAATCCATCATAGTAGCAGCGGCGATCACTCTTCCGCTGGGCATGACGAGCAGCCACGAATACGCAGAACTCTTATTGCCCATTGACGTAATGATTGCTCTAGTGTGGGTGGTATTTGGTATCAATATGTTTGGTACTATTTTGAAGCGAAGGGAAAATCACCTTTACGTTGCTATCTGGTTTTACATCGCTACTTGGGTGACTGTGACCGTTCTTCACATTGGAAACAACCTCGTAATTCCTATTGATTTTTGGAAAAGTTATCCCGTTTTTGCTGGCGTACAAGATGCCCTCGTACAGTGGTGGTATGGACACAATGCGGTTGCGTTCTTCCTGACAACGCCCTACTTGGGATTGATGTACTACTACTTACCCAAAGCAGCTAACCGACCCGTTTTCTCCTATCGGCTATCCATTATTCACTTCTGGGCATTGATCTTTATTTATATCTGGGCAGGTCCCCACCATTTATTGTACACTTCTTTACCTGATTGGGCACAATCCTTAGGGACTGTATTTTCCGTGATGTTGATTGCCCCTTCTTGGGGAGGCATGCTGAACGGTTTGCTGACGTTAAGAGGAGCATGGGATAGAGTTCGCAATGACCCCATTTTAAAATTTATGGTTGTAGCAATCACCGCGTACGGTATGGCTACTTTTGAAGGGCCGATGCTCTCCATCAAGAGCGTTAATGCCATTAGCCACTTTACGGATTGGACAATTGGTCACGTGCACGTTGGTACATTAGGTTGGAATGGAATGATGACATTTGGAGTTTTGTACTGGTTGATCCCTCGCATTTATGGAACAGAGTTACACTCGGTAAAACTCGCCAATACCCACTTCTGGATAGCTACCCTCGGAACACTATTTTATACGATTCCTCTATACTGGGCAGGTTGGACACAGCACTTCATGTGGAAAGATTTCTTACCAGAAGGGTACTTACAATATGGAAATTTCTTAGAGACAGTTACTGCTATTTTACCTATGTATTACATCCGTGCGGTAGGTGGAGCGATCTACGTAGCTGGTGTTTTTGTGATGGTTTATAATCTCAGAAAAACCATTAAGTCGGGAACACTCATCGCTAACGAAGCAGCGGAAGCTCCTGCCAAAGTCGTGGCGGCAGCTCACAAAGGAGAACATTGGCACCGATGGATAGAGCGACGACCATTGACTTTGTTAGGTTTTTCTACCATTGCGATTTTGATTGGAGGTTTAGTTGAATTTTTCCCAATGGTGATGGTGGATGAAAATGTACCCAAGATCGCTTCGGTACAGCCTTACACCCCACTCGAACTAGAAGGTCGAGACTTATACATCAGAGAAGGATGTGTAGGGTGTCATTCACAAATGGTTCGACCCTTCCGGTGGGAGGTAGAAAGATATGATCTGGCGGGAGACGCAGGATACTCCAAGTCGGGAGAGTTTGTTTATGATCGCCCGTTTCTCTGGGGATCCAAACGGACAGGACCAGACCTTCATCGGTTAGGGAAAAAATATGCGGACGCTTGGCACTTCAACCACATGCTCGACCCGACGAGTACTTCTCCCGGAAGTATCATGCCTCCTTACCCTTGGTTATACACCAATGACCTAGACGTATCGGATTTACCTAAAAAAATCCGAGTACTACAGACTTTGAATACGCCCTATCCCGAAGGGTACGATCAGATTGCGGTAGATGAATTGCGTAAGCAAGCTAAAGAAGCCACCGAGATTTTGAAGCAACAGATCGAATCTTCCATCCCTGACTTCGAAGCAAAGGGAATCTCAATGGAAGGTTTGGAAAACAAAGAAATCATTGCACTGATTGCTTACCTACAAAGATTAGGTACGGACATTCGACCGAAGCAAAGAGCTGAGAATTAACCCCTAATTCCGAGTGTTCGGGAAGCTGTTATTCTTTGCCTTTGGGCAAGGAATGACGGATGAGGGCATCTTGTTTTCAAAAAAATAATAGAATCGTGATTGTTCAGAATAGATAACAGCAATGCGAGACGAGAGATAAGCTGCAAACTTTATCGCTGATTTTCTCTGTTCCCACAATGAAGCGGAGCAAATTGGTCTCACTTCGCGCTTCGTCTGAGTAGTCAAATAGAATCCATAAAAATGTACAAATATATTTTAGAAAGAGCAGGAGATATTGACTGGATGGCGATCCTTCCGCTTTTGATTTTTACCATCGTGTTTGCCGTAGTTGTCATCATGGCAATGACCCACAAAAAAGATTTTGTCAATCATATGGCAAGCCTCCCATTAGATGAAAATGATTCTTCAAGAAATGTAAAATCAGTTGAGCCATGACCTATAAAAAAACAGTTTTATTTCTATTTGTCATTTTATTTTCGATACGGGTCTGGGCCCGCGTGGACGAAGCCCCAGCGTTCGATATACTGGACTGGGCAGTTGAGCACGTGGTACTGCTGATGGGATCAGCGGCTATCATTGGCGCAAGCCTTGGATTATATCGCTCTTTAGAATCCATCTGGAGAATACAAAAAATCGCTGATTTGGAATCGGGCGGAATGCCACGGGAGAAGGCGATAAGACAAATGAGCCAGCAGAGTTTTTCGGGATACATTTATCGAGAGTTGGCGGGTGGTGTTCCTTTGGATCAAGAAGCTGACATCCTGTTGAGTCACGATTATGATGGTGTCCGAGAATTAGATAACAATCTACCTCCTTGGTGGGTAGGAATGTTTTATGCGACTATCCTTTTTGCGGGAGTGTATATGGTAGTTTATCATGTCTCCGATATTGGAATGTCAAATATCGAGGCCTACGAAAAAGAAGTGAGAGATGCAGAAATCGCTATCGCTGCCTACAATCTGAAGATGGCCGAAGAAAAAGCTAAAGCAGAAAAATCCGAAGTCATCTCCGCCGAAACCATAGCGGTACTGACGGATGCTGACCAGATTGCTGCGGGAAAAGAAACCTTCGATACCTACTGTGTGGCTTGTCACGGAAAGTACGGAGAAGGTATGGAAGGCTTAGGGCAAAACCTCACTGATGAGTACTGGATTCACGGTGGAGGCATCAAGAATATTTATAAAACGATAAGTGACGGTGTACCCGGTAAAACCATGGTAGCCTGGAAAGCCACGCTAAAGCCAAAAGAAATCCAACAAGTATCCAGTTACATCTTGACGCTACAAGGTACGAATCCGCCCAACGCCAGAGAAGCGGAAGGAGACCTGTGGGATGAAGATGAGCGTCAACCATTAGGATTAAATAGCAGTGCAAAGACAGAACAACTAAAGCAGTAAAAGACAGCCTTTAAAATTTGTGAAGTTTTAAATTAAAAATGGGAGCACATCCACACATTGATACGGAAGCTTTTAGGGACTCTATCGCCACGGTAGATAAGCAGGGCAAGCGCATTTGGTTGTATCCAAAGATGCCCAAAGGAAAACTGACCAACATGCGGACTTACGTGAGTTGGGTGCTGCTAGCCATCTTATTTGGGATTCCTTGGATAAAGGTGAATGGTGATCCCATTATGTTGTTTGATGTTATTAATCATCGCTTTATTGTTTTGGGGATGTACTTTGGCCCGCAGGATTTGTATCTGTTCGTATTGGCGATGTTGACCTTTATCATCTTTGTTGCTTTGTTTACGGTAGTGTTTGGACGATTATTTTGCGGTTGGGTATGTCCTCAGACCATTTTTATGGAGATGGTATATCGAAAAATCGAGTACTGGATAGAAGGAGATGCCAACGCCCAGCGAAGGCTGAACAAAGCCCCGTGGACTTCCAAAAAGTACTTCAAAAAAATACTCAAGCACAGCATCTTCTTTTTGATTGCGGTACTCATTGCGAATACTTTTTTGGCTTACATCATAGGGATTGACGAGGTGAAAAAAATCATACTAGAACCGATAGCCATGCACTTGAATGGCTTTATTGCCATGTTGATTTTTTCGGGAGTTTTCTACGGGGTGTTCGCTTGGATGAGAGAACAGGTGTGTATTGCTATCTGTCCGTACGGAAGGATGCAAGGCGTACTACTAGACGAAAATTCTATTGTAGTTGCCTACGACTACTTAAGAGGTGAGCCACGGGGCAAACTAAAACGGAAAAAAGCAGCCAAAAGAAATCCTGTGGTGGCTATCCAAAAAAACATAGCAGCAACTCCGGAGACTGTCATCGCAGAAGAATCTCCGATAAAAATTGGTGATTGTATTGATTGCTTGCTCTGTGTAAAAGTCTGTCCTACGGGAATTGATATTCGAAATGGTACACAGCTAGAGTGTGTCAACTGTACTGCTTGCATTGATGCTTGTGATGAAATCATGGAAAAGGTAAAAAGACCTAAAGGACTCATACGCTACGATTCCGAAAAGGGCATTCGAGAAGGCAATGGTAAAATATTCACCCTAAGAGTAAAGGCTTATTCTTTCGTACTGATTGCATTACTATTGTTACAAGGATTTTTGTTTTCAGTACGGGGAGATGTAAATGTACTGTTATTACGTGCCCCCGGCACTCTGTACCAAGAGGTAGATGCCACTTACATCAGTAATGTGTATAATTATCAAGTTCAAAATAAGACCTCCAAAGAGTTTCCCGTGGCTTTTAGGTTGAAAGACGACAAAGGAAAAATTCGCCTAATTGGAAAGCCTCCCATTACCATCAAAAACGATGTCCTCAAAGGAGTACTCTTTATTGATTATCAAAAGAGTGAACTGAAAGATAGAAAAACAGAACTAACGATAGAGGTACTCAAAGACGGAGAAGTAGTGGACGTAGTCATCACTAATTTTTTAGGGCCAGCGAAGTGAGATAATGAATAATTAAAAATGGATAGTTAACAATTATAAAAAACACAGATATGAAAATTACGTGGGGAACTGGTATTGCCTTGTTTTATATCACCTTTATGGGGGCTATGATTACCATGGTTTACAAAAGCACCTTGGAGGATAGAAACTTGGTAGTGGAAAACTACTACGAAAAGGATTTGCAATACCAAGCACACTTAGATCGGCTCAATAATACCAAATTACTTAAAGCTGACTTAGAGATTTTAGCAGAGGAAAAGGCAAAGCGTATTCGGTTTGTATTTCCAGCGGAATTAGAAAAAATTGATGGAGAGATATTATTCTATCGAGCTTCTGATCGGCATCAAGATCTAAAAGCTGATATTAACTTGAATGACGGGCGCGAATTTATTTTTCCAACAAAGACCTTACAAAAAGGAATTTGGAAAGTAAAAGTCAACTGGAGAGGCGATCAAATTCCATTTTATAAAGAAACAAGTATTCGCATCAGATGATAGGTCTGTGGGCAGCATTTACCGTAGGATTATTTGGGAGTTTGCACTGCGTAGGGATGTGCGGACCGATTGCTGCTGCCTTGCCTTACCCCTCCCGAAGCAAACCCCAACTGCTTGTAAGTATATTGTTGTACAATCTTGGTCGAACGCTCACTTATAGTTTTTTAGGATTAATTTTTGGTTTGCTCGGCGCAAGTTTTTCTCTTATCGGTTTTCAACAAATCATGTCGCTCACACTTGGAATTTCATTTCTCATGGCAGGTATTTTTTCTTTTAACCTAGAGAAGACCTTACTTCAATGGAGTTGGACGAGTCGTATTTTCTTTTTCGTAAAAAGCCGATTAAGTATGCTTTTAAATAAAAAATCCTTTCGCTCTCTTTTCTTTATTGGGTTGATAAATGGTTTATTGCCATGTGGTTTGGTTTACGTTGCCTTGGCGGGGGCTATCTCTACGGGAAGTGTTTTAGGCGGATGGAGTTGGATGTTAGCCTTCGGTGCAGGCACCATTCCTTTGATGGTTGTAGCAGGACTTTCAGGAAGAATAGTCAGTATCTCTTTGCGGAATTTTTTCAAAAAAGCATATCCATTTGTCCTCATTATTTTCGCATTATTGCTCATCGTCAGAGGATTAGAAATCCAAATTCCAAATGATTGGTACTGGGTACAAATGATCTCCGAGAAAACTTTTTGTCATTAGTTAAATTTTCGGAATAAGTAACTAAACAAAACTATTCGACACTTTTTCAATGGTTATCGTATAAGCATTGATGCGATCCATAGAATTAACAAAAAAAGACAAAGAGGCACTAGGGTACGAATATGCAAATCATTCAAAGCATTATTTTCGTCAGCGTTGCCAAGCTTTATTACTAAACAACGATGGTGTAAAGGTTCCACAGATAGCAAAGATTCTAAAAGTTAGAACTAGGACTATTTATGAATGGATGAACAGATGGAAAGCCAAAGGGATGAAGGGCTTGTACATTGTATCTGGTAGAGGCAGAAAACCTACCTTATCTATAAAGGATGAAGCCTTGGTGAAAAAGGTAAAAAAAAGCGAGACAACATGCTCGTAGCCTAAAACAGATGTGTAGGGAATTATCTAAAGAATTAAGTATTCCTGTTACTAGAAGTAAACTTCGTCGCTTTTTAAAGCAATTAGGTTACATCTGGAAACGCTTTCGAGAAAGCCTCAAACAAAAACAAACACCAGACGAGTAGGAAGCAAAATTAGCGGCATTGAGACAATTACTTGAGTTACATCAATCAGGTTGATTTGTTTTTTACAGATGAAAGTGGATTTAATATGAGTGCTTATGTGCCTTATGGATGGCAACCTAAAGGCGAATATATTGAAATAACACCAACTAAGACGCCATCTCTACAAATTTTCGGACTGGTGAGTTTGGATAATCGCTTCGATGGATACAGCTGTAAAGGAAGCGTTAATAGCGCTACGGTGATAGCTTTTCTAGATGATTTTCAAACTAGAATTAAGCAACCAACCGTAGTGGTTTTGGATAATGCACCTGTTCATCATAGTACTGAGTTCGAGGCTAAAATTGAGGTTTGGAAACAAAAAGATTTATATATCTTTTTCCTGCCAAAATATAGCCCGCATCTCAATCCCATTGAAATCCTTTGGCGAAAATTAAAATACGAGTGGATTCACTATGAAGACTTGGAAAACCAACAACAGCTAGAAAAACCAGTTTATGAAATTTTAAACCAATTTGGTAATAGATACACTATCATTTTCAAAGAACAAAAGTGTTGGATATTTTTGTATAGTTACTTACATCTGAAAATACTAGTGGAACTGGACGTATTTATGATTTAGTAGTTGGCAATACAAGAAGCCAAGGAAGGAGTTTAGTAGGAGCAATAATTTCTCCCGCAGCAACACAGAGAAAGGGTGTTGTATCAGGTATAGATTTTCTCAAATCCAATTATAATGAAGGAGACCAAATAATTTTGTATTGATATAGCTATGGTGGAGATAATGCAGTCAATCTTTCAGAAAGAGCTAAGAAAGCAGGCATTCCAGTCGATTTGATGGTAATTGTTGATAGTTCAGATGGTCTAATGAAAGGAATAACTGTTGATAAAACAGTCCCTGAAAATGTAGCTGAAGTTTTAAACATTTATCAAACTGAAACGAGCGGAGCATCTAGCAGGTCTCAATCAAGTTCAAACAACCCTTCAGATAGTGACTATCCAAGCTCAAGTGAGCATTCTTCAAGTGATGGAACTTCTGATTCAATTGGTTCAAGGGGATTTCCACACTCTGCAGAAAATCCAGCAGCAACGAAGGTATTCAATGTCAATGCAACAAGGCAAGATATTAATCATGGAAATATACAAGATAAGCAACGAGGGCTAATTCAAACTGTAATTAATAATCATGTACAGAATAACCAATAGCTCCAAATTATTTGTTCTAATTTCCATAGTCAGTATTTTAATTACTTTTTCTTGTAACAGAGATTATTCAAATGTTACTGTTGAAGGGTTTGTTTTTGAAAAAGAAACAGGTACAAAATTAGAGAACATTGAAATACATTTTGACAGTGCATTTTATGAGGGTGCGACTTTTATTTGATGTAGTTAATTGGGTATTTGATCGAACTTTTTCCAAAATTGTTCATAGCGTCCTGGTGTGAGGACTAAAGCCCGCATCACCAATACGTTATCAATCCCGTCACGGGTCCAACGGCAACCGGAAATACCCAAGCGTTGTTTGACCAGTACCTTACAGGCTGCCTCTACTACTCCAGATCCAATTGGTAAGTTCTTTTCGCGAGCCTGT
>JBCCJE010000012.1:0-18348 GCA_039027925.1 Bacteroidota bacterium | reverse complement strand
CTTGGAGCTTTTTGCTCCTTAATCAAAGGCAGTAAACTCTCGAAATCCATATCCTCTGGAATTGGAATATCCAACATCTCCAGCAGCGTAGGAAGTATATCTTGCAAATAAACCCTCTTTGTAATTATGTTGTTGTTGGGTAGTTCAGGTGCTTTGATAATGAGGGGTGCGGTGACGCTAGGTTCGTACAGACAAACTTTACCAGCTACTCCATTTTCACCAAAACTAATCCCATGATCGGACATAAAAATGACGATGCTATCATCGTAAAGGTTTTTATTTTTTAAGGCTTGCAGAATGTCACCAATCCTTTCGTCCATATGGGTGACCATCGCATTATTTTGTTGCACCCGTTTTTTCATGACCGATGGCTTCAATGGTGCTTTGGTATAATTATATTTAATATTGGGATTGAGCGGTCCTTTGACCACACTCGGAGGAAGTTGAATTTTTTCGGTAGGGTAGCGGTCGTAATACTTTTGTGCAGTTTGCCGAGGGACGTGCGGGGCATTAAAAGCCACGTACACAAAGAATGGATTAGAGCTATCATAACTATTTATAAAATCGGCTGCCTCTTTTCCCGTGATGTCCGTGGCGTGTCCCTTTTCCTGATAGTAGGTTTCTAATTGTCCTTTTTGTATGGTTCCCAAGCTATCAAAAATAGCTTGAGGTGATTTTCCCATAGCGTGCCATTTTCCCGTCATGTAAGTATAGTACCCTCTTTCTTTTAATCTTTCTGGTAAAGATTTAGGCGCATTTTTTTTGGTGATTTTTTGTGCTTCCCACAATTGTTTTCCGTACATCAGCATCGTTCTACTCGGTACACAAACCGCAGGTGACCAACATCCTGTATTGTAAGCAGCCGTAAAGGAAGTACCATCTTTGACAAGTTGGTCAATATTTGGAGTGTGCATATCAGGATTACCAAAAGCACCTACTGCTTGGTTGCTTTGGTCATCGGATTCAATCAAAATTATGTTTTGACCCGTAAGTGTATTGTTGATGAAGAATAATAAGAAAAGAAAAATGTACGGCTGCATATTGTTATTTGAAATTTTTAGATTATTACTTATTGCAATGATAACCCCAAAGGGTAATGTCATTGATATAAAAGTAACTTTAAGTTTTTATTCCCGTTTTCTTGTGTACCCTATTTTTTGAACCCCTAAATCCCCTTGCAGGGGACTTTACGGAGAGATTTCCTGACTGGATAAGTTGGTTTATCATAGCTTGACATTTTACCAGATTCACTCTATTAATTTTTTAGCATGCCGCCAAAGTCCCTGCAAGGGAATTTAGGGGTTCTATGTATAGGGAAGATAATCTATCTTTTTTTACATCTATTTCATCAAACACATCATTATTTGAATAACCAAATCCTTATGTCAACAAAATTGTCCTTCGGGGTAATCACCAAAATTCGTTACAACTAGGAAATTTTATAGCCATTTATGGAAAGTGAGAAAATTCAATTTTTTTCTTAACTCCTCACTCCTCACTCCTCACTCAAAAAATCACTACGCCAATCCATTCCCCAACGCAATCACCGTCACCCCAATAATCATGGTAGCCAATCCTAGAAACAAAAACTGCTTTGCTTTTTTGGAGGCACTTATCCACTCCCCCGTTATCAAGCCACTCACAATTGCTACCGCTACACAGATAGTATTAAAAATAGCGTAGCCCACCGTATTACCTGCTTGCCCCAACTGAAAAGCTGCGTAAGCAAATGCTGCGGAAGCTGCAAAATTTAAAATCGCCATGACAGAGGTTAAACCGACATTCCCCATTAAGTGTGAGGTCTTAAAATTTTTCCAAAATCCTTTTTGAGTGAGGTTATAAATAAAATAGGGTATAACGGATAATGAGGCAGAGAAATAAATGATAAACATGACTACTACTGCGGTGACCCATTCTGGATTGCCGGCCGCTTGACTAGCTTCGTGGATAACGGGGCGACCCGCTGCGTTGGCGTAACTGAATCCCGTTGCCAATAATCCACCAATAATGGCTATGGTAATTCCCGTTCCAACAGATTTAGAGGGAGTGCCTGTATCTTCTTTCTTCTCGTCAGATTCTCTAATTATTCCTGCTCTTCCATTAGCTATGATCCCTAGTAGGACAATGAAAATACCACTTAGGATAGTCAGTAGAACTTTGCTGGTGGGTAGTCCATCTACCAAAAAAGGTAGTAATGAACCTACAAGAATAACGGTACCTATAAAGATGGAAAAGCCTAATGATAAACCAATATAATTGATAGCCTTTCCCCACATCATTACCCCAATACCCCATAGGAGACTTGCCAAAACCATCTTCGTCAGTATATCCGTAGGAATAGCTTTTAGCACTTCTGTAAAACCATTCACTAAAGCAAAACCAGCAACAACTGGTACAATGAGCATATTGATGAAAAACATCATCCCCCAAGTATTTTCAAACTCAAATTCCTTGGTGAACTTTTCTGGCAAGGCGTATAATCCCAGCATGATACCTGCCGCTATTGCCCAAATAATTCCTGCTACCATGATTTTTTATTTTTAAAGGTTATACCTGCTGGATTACAGGCGAACTAATTTTTTAACAACGGTCTCCGTGCCCACGCTGAGTCGCAATTGAAACATACCTGATGGCAAATCTTCGATATAGATGGCTTGCCCATCGGAAGCTAATACCCCTTGTAACAATTCTTTTCCGTCCATGCTAAAAATAGCGTAAGAAATTTCTTCCGTGGTATCTAATCCTTTTAGCTGCACCCAGTCCGATGAAGGATTAGGAAAAATCAACAGATCATTCGCCCACTTCGGCACGAGATTTTTAGTGGATACCGTAGTTCGCACAGGATCGTAGTCAAAGTTTTTGACCTGCATGGTGACGGTACTAACTTGCCCACCCGTGTCGTTGAGTTGAATTGTAATGGTATTGTTATTTTCCAGTAGCTGATAGTCAAAAGGTATCTCGATGATGCCGAAGAAATTGTCTCTAGTATTCTGATCGTACCCTCGCCAATCGTCGGGTACTTGGAGCGTAGTACCATTGAGGGTGACTGTGGGGTGAAGAGACTTACCGTGGGGGCGTCCTAGCCCTACTCTCAGCGTTGCTTCTCCGTAATTTGCTGAATTGACTCCATTGATATTAAAAGTCATTGGGTTGTTGGCGGTGATGTTTTGTAGGTAAGCGTCGGCGTAGTATTTGGCTTCTTCCTGCGCTTGATTTAGTAAAATGGAATCTGCAAAAGTATATTCTAAAATCATAGTTCCCTCACCACCAATGCTTAAATCATTTGGTAAAAGCGTCGTAACGGTTTCGTCCAATTGGGGAATTTCGTTATCACCGTAAAGGTGTTTGATGAGGATTGTTTCGAGGACATTTCCTTCATTTTCAAATAAATTCAAATCCACGCTACGGGGATTATGCTCCAAATTATTTAGGATGACGTAGGCTTTATTGCCTTTGACGTAAGCGTCAATTTGGAGATCGGGATCGTGTGCCCAAGTATCTACCCGTGTACCTTCCACGTTTCTCCACAACTCATAATATTTTCTAAGATGAGTGTATTCCCATTCACTACCACCATTCAGATTTTGTAAAATCACAAATGGGTAGGGATATCCATTGCTGTTAAAATACCAAGCAGATTTTTGGACAATAAATGGAATCGCCTTGAGAATTTTGTGCGGACGTTCCATGATACTCATGGTGATCGAAGAGACAGATTTTAAAATTCTCCAATCTCGCTCCTCAAAGTAAGTTCCTTCCCAATCAGCACAGCAAGCACCGTATTCGGAAATAATCATGGGTTTGACTTCGCCCAATTGTAGCATACTGTACTGTTCGATCATATCAAAGATAGCTTCCGAATTGCTCCCTTTCCGTTGCTTCTCGTCGTTTTCTACGGGCGTATCGTAGATGTGAAAAGAAAAGAAATCCATCTGCGCTCCCGAAATGTCAATAAATGTTCTCCACGTATTATCCCAGACCGCAAAATCATTTTTTTCAAATTCGGGCCAAGCCGCTGCGTAGCCACCCACCTTTACTTCGGGATGATGAAAACGAATACTATCCGCCACGACGTTGTGAAATTCGGCAATGGCAGCGTTGGTAGTGTTGAGATCATTGGAGTGTACGAAGGGTTCGTTGATGACTTCCACGTAGTCAGGTCGGGGTTGTCCGTTGCTCCCAAAATATTCTTTGAGTAAGTACGCATAAAACTGAGCTACCGATTCGTAATTGGCAGGTGCCCACCCTTCATTGGTGAGCGTGCCATTCGGAAAAAGCGGAGAAGTATGCGAGGTCATCACGAAGGTCTTAGGCTCGTAAGGATGAATCTCCGTTCGGTTGCTGTAATTATTTCGGGTTTGCGCTCCCAAGGTTTGCATGTGAGAAAGGTCAAAATATCCAGGGTTATTAGGATCTTCGTCTATGCGGTTCATTTGCCAAGTGACGCCACCTACCGAACGACCAAAGTTGATGCCGAGGTCGTTAACGATTTCATCGAGTTCGTAAGCCTCCCAATCATTGAGGGAATGGCTAGAGTGCATATTGATAAAAACATCCCGATCAAAGGTGGACGCTCCTTCGACTGACCGCTCGGTATTTAAATTAACATCTACAACAAAAGGGTTCTGTGCAAAAATACACACAGGAAATAACAGTACATTTACAAGTAGTGATATTTTTTTAAAATATGTAAATGTACTGTTTTTAGAGTGGGTTTTGTTTCTTATGAAATTCATCTTTCTTCGAGTTTTGTTTTTTTGTAAAAACCTTTAGCCGCATTTTCTAGTTTGGTCTTGCGTTTGGATTCTTCTTTGAGTACATTTTCTGCGTGCGGATCTTGCCAAAGCGCAGGGACTAAAGTTTTGTTCCACGCTTCGTAATCTTTCTTTAGCTCATGTAATTTTTTGGGAAATTCTTTGGTGACGTTCCGTTGTTCGTAAGGGTCTTTTTCCAAATCAAATAAAAAGTAATCCTGCTTGTAGCCCGAGTATACCATTTTCCAATTATCTTTTCTGACGGCATAGCCCGCCCCTTCGGAGTATCGCCAAAAAAGTAAATCGTGTGGTTTTTCCTTGATGGAATTATTAAGATAAGGAAGCAGGTTGACCCCATCTAGTTGTTTTTGCAACACAGTATTTACATTTGCGGCAGCTAATGCAGTTGGGAAAATATCAAGTGCGCTGATGGGATGATGATACGTTGCGCCCCCTTTTATTTTAGCTGGATAATTCAAAAGAAATGGAACTCTGATTCCCCCTTCGAAAAGCATCCCCTTGTGTCCTCGGTACGGGTAATTACTAGCCCCGTTGAGATGCCCCCCGTTGTCGCTTAGAAAAACAATCAGCGTGTTGTCGTAAATCTTTTTGGACTTTAATGTCTTGACAATTTTTCCAATACCTTGATCCATTCCTACCACCATAGCCGCGTAAGCACTCCTTGTTCCATCTTCGATAAAATCCGTTTTTGCCAAATATTCGGGAGTAGCTTGAATGGGGGAGTGGGGCGCATTATAAGCGAGGTAAAGAAAAAAAGGTTTTTCGTTTTGCTTTTGGATAAAGTCAATGGAAGCGTTGGTAAAGTCATCCGTCAAGTAAGTCAACTCCTTTTGGGGTACTATTTTTTCGTTGCGTTGTACGCCTGCGTCGGGGGCGTGTTTTCCTACACTTCCCCAGTAATCTAGCCCACCACCGAAGAAACCAAACCATTCTTGAAATCCCCTTTGCATGGGCCAAAACTTACGGAAATCGCCCAGATGCCATTTGCCCACAGCGCAAGTACTGTAATCATTTTCGTCTAAAACTTCCGCAAGGGTTGTTTCTGTCAGCGGCAATCCTGCTTCGGGATCATCGTGTTGATAGGGCGTATTATTTTCGTGTCCAAAGCTTTGTTGGTATCTCCCCGTGAGGATGCCTGCTCGACTTGGGCTACAGTATGGATGGGAGGCGTACCCTGCATTAAAGATGATGCCGTCCGCAGCGAGTTGGTCAAGGTGGGGCGTAGGTATATCTTTTCCACCGTTAAATCCTGCATCATTCCACCCCTGATTGTCGGAGACGATGACGATGATGTTGGGGGATTTTTTGATAGTATCACTTGAGCTTTGGTTGGTGTAGGTCACTCCACCAATAGTTGAGATAAAAAGGATTAAAGAGGTGAAAAGACTTTGCTTCATGTATGTTTTATTAGGTTGTGATTTGATTTTTTATGTTTGTAAATTTAATGTTATAAAGTGTTTATAACGCTTAGATGCCGAGTACTTTTGAGTATGTTTCTGCCAAAATTCTTTTTCTAAATTAGTATGATGTAAAAAGATTAAACAGAAAACAATTACTGATAATCAGTAATTTATGAAAGGCTTAGATTATTTTACAGGAATTTTTTAGCTGAAATGTGTCGTCCCTCTGGGACTCAAACGCATTAATTTGGTTTGTTTTCTGCTACCGATATTTTGTCCCTCTGGGACTTTGTAGTTGAGAAAAAGTTCCAGAGGGATGAAATATCGGTATTCATAACAAATTATTTACAAGTGAGTAAAGTCCCAGAGGGACGACATATCGGTAGCTGGAAAAAGTTATGTACAAATTAGTGAAGTCCCAGAGGGACGACATATTTTCTCCGGCAAAATACTATTGATCATCGTAAATCATGTTTGAAAAATTTACCTGATCCAAATCCCTATAAATTAACTCTCCTGTTCTGCTAAGTTTTTAGTTACTAACATTTCGTCCTCTTGGGACTTTGTATTTTAGAAAAAGTCCCAGAGGGACGAAATATCGGTAGCAGTAACAAAGTATTTACATGTTAATAAAGTCCCAGAGGGACGACATATTTTCTAAAATAAAAAACTATTGATCGTTGCATGTCATGCCTGAAAAGTTTATATGATCAAAATCCGTATAAATTAAGTCTCCTGTTCTGCTAAGTTTTTAGCTACTAACATTTCGTCCCGCTGAGACTTTATATTTGAGAAGAAGTCCCAGAGGGACGAAATATCGGTAACAATAACAAAGTATTTACAAGTCAATGAAGTCCCAGAGGAACGACACATTTTCTAAAATAAAAAACTATTGATCGTTGTACATCATGTTTGAAAAACATATGATACTCGGACACTTATGATATGCCTACTGTTTCGCTTAATTTTTCTTTTTGCAAGTTAGATATGCCAAATCTTAAAGATTTGGCATATCTTAGATTTCTATATCTTCTCCAACATAAAAGTCAAATCCAATGGATCGTCCATCTCTTTTTGCAGCGCCAATAAATCTTGCATCAACAATTTAACCTTGCTTTGATAAGTCTCCTGTTCCGCTAAGTTTTCAATTTCATCTGGATCATTTTCCAGATCAAATAATTTGATTTTTCTAATCGTAGGATATACGATAAGTTTGAAGCCATCCTTTCTAATCATTCGTTGCAAATTGCGATACGCCCCGTAGATGCCTGGATAATTACCTTCATCTGTTTTTCCTTCAATCAAATTCACGAGCGAATGGAACTCCATGTAGTCAGGTTTTTTGATACCTGCCAGTTCAAGGCTAGTTGCCATAGCATCTTGTAGGTAAATATCTGTGTCCACTTTTTTTCCTTTAGGAATATCTTTTCCCATGATGACCAATGGAACTCGGATGCTGTGATCGTAAAGATTTTGTTTGCCTAGCAAGCCATGAGCACCAATAGCAAGCCCGTGGTCAGCAGTAAAAATGACCACCGTATTTTCCATTTTCCCAGAGGCTTCTAAGGCATCGAGGATCATCCCGATTTGAGCATCTAAGTGAGTGATGATCGCATAGTATTCTTGAATATGTTTTTTAGTAGCGTATTCTGTTCGGGGAAAAGGAGCGAGGGCTTCGTCACGCAGCGTTGGACCATTACCAATGTCTAACTGATCGGGATATTCAGGTTGCCAACTTTTTGGTAGCGAAATTTTATCGAGGGGGTACATGTCCACGTACTCCTGTGGCGCTTGGCGAGGATCGTGGGGCGCATTGAAAGACAGGTACATAAAAAAAGGATTGTCCTTGGTCTTAGCCGTCTCGATATATCCCAACGCATCATCTCGAAGTATCTCGCTCCAATGTTTTCCATTTTTCCAAAATCCACCGTGCGTGGTGTCGGAGGGCGACCAAGTATTATCGTTTTCGTCTTTTGGTCGGTTGTAGCCGATAGGCATGATGTCTTCGTATTTTACATTGACGCCATCCACTTCTTCTTTAAACATACGTTGCATCTCCTGATGATTCCATCTATCTCTTGGCATACCGGGTAGGGTATGTTTAACCTGTTGGAAAACTCTTTCTGCAGGAGCGTTGATGTGCCACTTGCCCATCATGTAGGTATCGTAGCCTTGTCGTTCCATTAGTTTTCCCCAAGTTTGCGCAAGTGCCGTGGAGTCTCTTTTTGCCCAATTTTGCTTAAACTGATTCGCTCGCCAAACAGATCGCCCCGACATAATCATGGATCTCGACGCTACGCAAACGGCACCATTCCAACCACCCATGTTATAAGCGTGGGTGAAGGTCGTTCCATTTTGAACTAGCCGATCCATGTTGGGCGTTTGAACGGTTGAGTTACCCAAAGCTGCTACGGAGGAGTAGGTCTGATCGTCGGTGAAGATGAAAACGATATTTGGTTTTTCGGGAGGGGTATCTTTTTGTTCCCCGTCAGCGCACGCACCCAGCAGGCATAAAAAAAAGCAGTAAAGTAGGAATTGGTTTTTCATTTAATAGGAAAGGATTTTTTTCGACCAGCTCTGGTCTCCGATGTTGATGTTGATAAAAAGAAAGGTAGTTTCGTTCGTGAGGTTGAGATTATTTTTATTGATGGTTAGTGTTTGTTTACCGAGGTGCGTGGATGCCTTTTTTTGAAAAAGAACTTGTCCAAGTACGTCATAAATTTCCAGAGTGAAAGGTGCTTCTTTTCGGGTATCAATTTCGATGTAAAATTCTTCGGGAGCAGGGTTGGGAAAAATACGGATAGGAGGCTTTTCTTGTAAGGTCAAATTTTGACTGCTCGTAGTAGCAAAATCAAAATGAATCCCTTCCACGGGAGGAAGTCCTTCCGTCACAGTAAAGGTGGTGTTGATATTTTCAAATGATATTGCTTGGGTGATTCCCGAGGGCCAATAAATTTTTGCTGAATCAATTTCATTATCTCCCAAACCGAAAAATAGAATGTTACTATTTTGGCTTGCCCAACCATGACCCGCTGATACTTCCTTGAGGTGGATTCTCCCGAAGTCATCTACCAGTTCAATTTTAGCACCAATGCCGTTTCGGTTACTTTCCGTACCTAATAATTTTACTTTAATCCAATTGCCAGCGTGTTCTGCATTTTCAAATAATTGAAGGTATTCGCCGCTATCTCGATTAGCTACGAGTAAGTCTATGTTTCCATCCAAATTATAATCCAAGCAAGCTACTCCGTAGCTATTGTCAGTATTGCTGATACCTTGTTCCGTTGCCGTTTTTTGATAAAAATGATTCCCGATATTTTCGTATAGAACATTAGGTTCGTGCGGTGAAAAAAAATCCGATTCATTCGCTACGTAAATATCCACTCTGCCATCTTTATTAAAATCAAAAAAGGTTGTTCCCCAACCCATGCCGTTGTCATTGGTCATGGATGCTTGGGAGATATTGATAAATGATCCAAATCCAGTATTTTTAAATAGTACATTTTGAAAAAGATTGGTCACGTAAATATCTAGCCAGCCATCATTATCCACATCACCCACGTCAACGCCCATTCCGTAGCCAATAGAATTGACACCCGAAGCTTGGCTTACGTCCGTGAATACACCTTCCCCGTTGTTTTGGTAAAGGATATTTGGTACGAGATGATCGTGCGTCAAGTACAAATCCAGATCACCATCCCGATCATAATCAAAGAAAATATTACCCATAGAGAAACTCTCGTCCGTTGCTCCTGATTGTTGAATTTGATTAGTAAATGTATTGTCACCTTGATTGATGAAAAGGGCATTTTCGGAAAGAAAATTAGAGAGGTAAATATCCAAGTGACCGTCGTTGTTGACATCCGCCATGTTGACGGCTTTTGTATTTCCATTGTTATAGATGCCAGCACTCAAAGTGATCTCTTCAAAAGTCTCGTCGCCGTTGTTAAGAAAAAGATGATCGTTGTGATTTACCGTAGAGACATACAAATCCAAAAAGCCATCATTATTGATGTCACCCCACGTAGAAGCCACCGAAGGTTCGGTCACGGCTACCCCCGCATTGAGTGCCACCTCTTGAAATGTTCCATCGCCCATATTTTTGCACAAGCGATTGCTGGATTGCAACAAAGGAACGCTGACATAAAAATCTTCCCAACCATCATTATTAAAATCACCGACCGCAATGCCTTCACTTCCCGCAAGAGTATCTAGCCCCGCATCCGTAACTTCGATAAATGATAATTGTGATTTTCCCAAAAGACTAATGAAAAGGAAAAGAGGGAGTAGGAGATTTTTCATTTTGGTATAAAAAGACCTGCCCTCTAACAAAAGAAAAAGAGCAGGTCAGTAACTATTTAATCTAATCTTTTAATCACACCCTACATAGTACATTCGGATATTATCAATGTGCATATCGAATACATCGCTGCTTGCCATTGTTCTCATCCAGAATTTTCGATCTTGATTACCAGAACCGTCGGCAACAAAATCAAAGGAGTACTCTTGCCATTCCGTCGTCAAAGCAAAATCCGCTGGATCAATATTCGCAGCCCATCCACTTTCGATAACTCTCGCATCTAGTAGCGCGCCGTCCATTGAAGATTTAGCATTGAATACAATTCGGTAAGTTCCATCTACGATAATGGGTTCAGGAGTTTTGTTATCACAAATCCAAAAATCACCAGAGCCATCGTAAGTCCACATGAGGGAGTTGCTGCCACTCGGTGCATCTTGGTTATCTACGATCATGTACTTTTCGTTGTTGTTGATAGATTGGTCAGGATTCCAAGTACCCCAGTCGGGAGGAAAATCTCCAACCGTTCCGTTTTCAAAACTTAGGTTGCCCGTAAAATTATTGACGACTCTATTTTCTACCAAAAATCCATCAAGTGGTGCAAACAGAGAACCCGACTGTGCAGTCAACAAAATGACGCTAGGATCGTAGTTGACCATGACGGATTGTCCTTCTAAAACTGGCGTGTTGAGTGAAAATATCAAACTCATATCATTGCTAGGATCAACTTCCAAGGAGGCAACGTCTAGATCATTACCATCAGCAGAAACCGAAAAAGCAGTAAGAGCGTCCATCGGTAGGGCACCTATTGATTCGGGGTAAGTCACACGGAGGGTTGTACCCACATCGCAAGTGTGTACTGCGTTGGGAGAAATGACAGCTACGTCAACGATGTTGATGTAACCCACTTTTTCTTCCACGTCGGTATGCTCTGGATAATTTCTGCTGGCCGTCAATTTTACGGTGTAAGTTCCTACGGCTGGGTAACGAACTACTGGACTCATTTCAGTACTTGTTTCGGGAGTTCCTCCAGGAAATTCCCAAACCCAAGTCTCTAGTTCATTTTCGAAATTAGCGCCATCAGGAAATGAATTAACGGCGGGTACATTCATAGTCGTGTTGGTAAAAGTAATGTCACTATCAAGAATTGCCGTCGTAGCACTCGCCTGAAAATCAGCGACCACAAAAGGCTGAACATCAATGTAGATGAGTCTATCCTCGGAAGTACCATCATTGAAATTAACAGTTAGCGTCGTTTCGAATCTTCCCGAATCAGGGTAGATGACTGCTTCTGTTTCGTTGGTAGAGGTGGGGATGTTACCGCCACCAAAAGTCCACTCTCGACTAGCTACATCTTTGGAATTGTCGGAATAATTGATGGTATCACTTTGGGTGATTTGGGTTCGGTCGGCACCTATGTTGAATTTGACTTCTCTTACTTCGAGCGTATCGTCTTCCTTACAAGAGGTGAAGGCTAGCGCACCTCCGAATAGAATAATTGCAAATGTCTTAAAAAACTGGTTTAACATTCTTTTCATGACTTTTTGTTTATTAAAATTCACTTATAGTTTTTCTTAAATTTTGGTTTTAACGTGAGTAAAATTGTGAAAATCAGCCTTCACTACCTAAAACATATGTTCTAATTGGTAGTACAAATGGCTATTTGCTAAACATTTTGTGGCTTAAATCATTTTACCGCTCACATATCGTCGTAAAATCCCGCATGCCCCGCAAATAGCTATTTTACCTGTCCATTTTTGGAGCTTTTCCACAGTTGAATTTCCCCATTATTAACGCCGACCAGTACTGCTTTTTCGACTCCAATTTGAATAGTTTCCATAGCCTTGACATTCTGTGGTACGAAAAATCCAGACGCATCGGATGGGAGTGGTTGCCAACGTTGGCTTCCGATTTGTAGCATTACCAATCCGATAGAAGCATCGGCACGGGTGGTTTCAATTTCGGATTCGTACTTGTTACCAGCTAGAATTAAATCCATTTTGCCGTCTTGATTCAGGTCACGGGGGACGATGCCGTTGATGGCAGAAAGTTGGGCTAGCTTGGGTAGAGGGTGGACAATAAGTTGCCCATTTTTATTTTCTAACCAAACGCTTTCGAACATTTGAGCTTCGTACTTCAAGGCATTTTGAGTTTGATTATCCAAAATTTCGTGGATGTTGGATTCGGCAAACTGTTGGTAGGTTTTAAATTTTTGATTCAAAATAGGCAACTGCTGCGACGAGCATTCTTTCCCCCGGATGGGTACTAATTCGTCTTCATTATATTTAGCCAAAAAAACATCATTTGTGCCGTTGCGGTCAAAATCTTTGGCAAAAACGACAAATGGTTTTTTCTCGCTAGCATGAAATTTATAGTTGAGTCCTAAATTTCCGACTACAAAATCCATATCCCCATCATTGTCTATGTCTGTTGCGGAAATAGAATTCCACCAGCCTGTAGTTTTTTCCAAACCAAAATTAGAGGTAATACTTTGGAAGCCTTTTTTTGTTTTTTGAAAAATGGAGATTGGCATCCATTCGCCGACTACGATGAGTTCGGGCGTAGCATCGCCAGCGACATCCATCCAAGTTGCATCGGTAACCATACCAATTTTAGCAATTTCGGGCGCAAGTTTTTCCGTAGCGTCCCGAAATTTTCCGTTGACATTTTCCAATAAATAACTCCTCGGCGCATGGGGATACTTTCCCACACTTACCCGACCACCTACGAACAAATCTTGATCGCCATCATCATCCCAATCAAAGGCCTTGACACAAGAACCACTACTCAGGGTGATGGGTAAATTTTTGGAAGCTACGAACTCCCCGTTTTCGTTGAGGTAAAGTCGGTCTTGGTAGTAGCGAGGATTGCGCATTTCGTTGCCGCCACTCACCACGTACAAATCTAAATCTCCATCACCGTCGGCATCAAAAAAAGTAGCCCCCACGTCTTCGTAGTTTTTATCTTTTTCGAAAACTTCGTTGGTTAGCGGAACAAAATTTTGATTGGCTTTTTGTAAAAAAAGCTGCCCACGTTGACCGTTGGCACCCCCAACAAAAAAGTCCTCTTTGCCATCACCATTCACATCACCTACGGCTAGGCAAGGCCCCGTTTGCGAAAGTTTATGGGGTAAAAGAATTTGATCTTTATAATCATCGTAAGCATTTTCTCGATGACGAATGGGTGCAGCAAATGCCCGATTTGAAATATTGAAAAGCAATGGGGTAGGGGAGACTTTTGCTAAATTTTCTTTTGGTTGAGCATTTTGTATTTTTATTGTTATAAGTTCATTAGCCTTGATATTTTCTAAGCGGCTTACCAAGCCATTTAACCATTCCACTTGAATTTCATCTATCGTCGTATTTTTTCCAATCCCAAAATGAAGGATAGGTTCGACCGATGAGAGGTAGCCACGGACATTTTTAAATTCGTGATACTGCTTGTCTTCCCCACTTCGAATTGTCACTTTTGCACCCAGCCCGAACGGATTATTCTTTTCTCCTTCTAATTTTATTTTGATGAAGTTGTTACCCGTATGTTCCGCTCGGTTTTTATACAAAAATGCTTCCCCTTCGATGTTGTTGACAACGAGGTCAAGGTCGCCATCGTTGTCCAGATCACCAACTGCCGCCCCGTTGGAAAAGCTCGCTTGCAGCATTCCCCAATTTTCAGATTGATCCGAGAAAGTGAGGTCGCCATTATTTTTAAAAATATAATTATTGATTTGGTTGGGCTGGAATAGGTTGGTGATGTAGCGGGCATTTTCTTCATTGGTTTGTTGTTTCATTTGGGGACTTTTCATAAATGCTTGAAACTTTGCGTTGGCATCTTTATCCCAAATATCTCTACGAAATCCATTGGTGATAAAAATATCTCGCCAGCCGTCGTTGTCAAAATCACTACCCAAACACGCCCAACTCCAATCGGTTTTCGCTACCCCCGAAAGTTGCGCTACCTCACTAAAAAAAGCATCTCCCTCAGCGTTGATCTTGCCTCGGTTGAGTTGAACCATGTTGTGCATGTACTGATGCTGAAATCCATTGGAGGTAAGATTTTCAAATAGCGTAGTGTTCATCGCCGCCATTGTGGTCTTCGAGCGTACGTAGTCGGCGGGTAGCATTTCCAACTCGATGAGATCCTCCCACCCGTCATTATTGATGTCTACCGCATCTACGCCCATAGCGTAAAACGGAACGTGGCGCGTGTACTTTTTTATTTGTTCTCGAAAAGTACCGTCACCTTGATTGATGTAGAGATAGTCGCTTTCCAAGTAATCATTAGCTACATAAATATCAATAAATCCGTCTTTATTGACATCAGCGGTGGTGAGTCCTAAGCCGTAGCCATAATTTCCAACAATACCTGCACGTAATCCAATTTCGGTAAATTTTCCATTATCATTACGATATAATTTATCTCTAGTCAGGTCATTGGGGGATTTTTTTCCAGCTAGTACTTTATCGTAACCCAGAAAAAAACGGTCAGGACGATTGGTCAAATACATATCCAAATCCCCATCATTATCCATGTCAAAAAATGATGCTTGCAAGGAATAACCAATGTCATCTAACCCGAACTGACTGGCAGACTCCGTAAAAGTAACCTGCCCTGATGCCCCGGAGTTTTTTCCGTTATTGATAAAAAGTAAATTGGATCGTTCTGCATCAGTATCTTCCCATCCTCCCCGACAGACATAGATATCCAGCCAACCATCGGCGTTGACGTCCGCCATGACCACGCCGTTGTGCCAACCCGTTTTTTCATCTACTCCCGCCGTAAGTGTAATGTTATCAAATTGGAAATTTCCTTTATTCAAGTACAGTTGGTTAGCCACTTCATTACCCGTAAAATAAATATCAGCCAACCCATCGTTATTGATGTCGCCAATGGCTACCCCTCCACCGTTGTAAACATAATTGAAGCGAGCAAAAAAGTTTTTAAAATTTTCTTGGATACGATTGTTAAAAGTAACTCCGCTAGTTTGGCTAGGGACGAGTTCAAAAAGAGGCGTTTTACTTGACGCCGTTGATGCTGTGTTAGTAGAGGAGGAGTCACAACCCAAGCAAAGTACGAGGAGGAAAAGTGTGAGAATTTTTATTGTTGATTTTATCATAAGTTTGTTCCTTTTAGTGAAGATGGAGATATGCCAAATCTTTAAGATTTGGCATATCTATCTTTGCAAAACGTTAATTCTAATCGCTCAACGAAGAAAAGAAAAAACCCCTGTCTGAGGTAAAGTACATCAAACAGGGATTGCGAAAATGTATGATTTTTAAATAAGTTAGCTCTGGGTGTTTTTTATCTTAATAACCATCGTTTTGAACTAGGCTCGGATTGAGATCAATTTCTCTCTGTGGAATGGGGTATCTAATTTCGTGATCTTCAAATTCTTGTCCGGGATTTCCCGCAGAACTCCAGCAAGTCTCGTTGACTGCCATGATGATTTCTTTGAATTTTCCGAATCGAATCAAATCGTCCTTTCGATGTCCTTCGAAACAAAGCTCTCTTCGTCGCTCTCGTAACAAAGCATCCGCAAATTCGTCTGCCCCTAATCCTGGCTCAATCCCCGGAGCATTAGAACGACTAGTCACTTGCTCAACTGCATCGTAAGCCACATCATTAGGTCCTCCATTGAGTCGGTTCAACGCTTCGGCGTAGCTCAACAATACATCTGCATATCGGAGGTAGATAAAGTCCATTGGTGAATCGTAGAGGAAAGTGTTGGGTTTTGGCTTATGCCATTTCCAAGGTCTCCAGCCACATGCACCAATTTCGCAAGAGACATCTATACAAGCATCCGAATCACAATTGTTTACATTGTGCTTCGCTACGTTGTGGCATAATCTGTCATCATTAGCATCGTAGCTTGTCACCAACTCTTGGTTAATGTACTCTGTTCCCCAGCCACCGCCGTTGTTTTGCGCACCGTTGGGTCCCATGTAACTACCCACTGCACTTCCGTCACCATTCAATCCTGGCCCGTCAAATTTTACCGCAAAAATCACCTCACTATTGTCCTCGTTGAGATAGTCAAATACTGCGCTATAAGTAGGCTGCAAGGAATATACTCCGCTGTTGATTACTTTTTCGAACTGCTCAACTGCAGGTTGGAACATTTCCGTTTGATTCAACGGAAATCCAGTCATCTGCAAATATACTTTACCTAAAAGTGCGGAAGCTGCTCCTTGAGTCACTCTACCGCCACCTTGTCCTTGTTCGAGATTGGCTTCGGCAAACTGAACGTCCTCAATTACTTGGGTATATACTTCCTGAGGAGTAACCTGACTTACATTAAGATTCTCCAGGCTTCGAGTTTCTTCGGTAATCAAAGGAATATTTTCCCAAATTTTTACCATACTAAAATAAATTAGACCTCTGATGAATCTTGCCTCCGCTACGATTCTGGTTCTTTGTTCAGCATTTATCAAGTCGTCGGACATATCGTTGACTCTATCAATAACCCCGTTCACTACATTGACAGCTTGATAGCATCCTGCCCACAAATTCTCTAGAGCAATCATGTTGGAAGTGATTTGGTAGATTTGTAATTCTTTTCGACCTCCTGCTGCCCAATTAGGTGAATTCAATTCATCTACCCCTTTGTTACCCCAATGTACGGGGATACCAACGAAGTCAAATACCCAGTCACTTTGCATGGCATCGTAAGCACCATTGAGCGCAATCTCTGCATCGGCAGCACTCGTAAAAAATTCAGAAGCTACCAGTACATTGGTAGGTTGTTCTTCCAATAAATCTCCTTTACAAGAGGGAAAAAACAGAACGACAGTAAAGATTAGTCCAATAAGTATTTTAATGTTTTTCATCTTTATTAAATTTAATTTTATGTTTTTCTATTAGTTTTTATGTAATTACTTAATTGAAACGAAAAGAAAAGCTATTTCGCTCCACTTCGTTGTAGTGGGAAGAGAGAAAGACTAACGATAAAATGTGAGTTTTGTCTCCCTTCCTACATTTATACTATGAATAGCTTACTTGAGACCGATATTAATTCCCACTCGATAGGTTCTCATCTTTGGATAAGCATCCCAATCCAGTCCAGGAGTTAATTGATTGAATCCAACACTCACGTCGGGATCAAACCCTCGGTAGTTAGTGAATACGTGTAAGTTATCAATACCTGCGTAAATTCTAGCACTATTGATATTTACTTTTCTCAACAATGCTTTGGGAAACTTATACCCTAAAGTGATGTTCGCCACTCTTAGGAATGACCCATCCTCGATGTAGTAAGATTGTAAGTTATCACCGATTCCGCTATCTCCTTCTCCCCAAATCGCCCATACGTCTGTATTAGGATTTTGGGGTGTCCATCTATCTCTAACCATTCCGTACTTGTTGAAAAATGGAATTGCCGTTGCCATACCTCTCTTGAGGTTATTATTATACACCTCGTTGCCGTAAGACCAAGTTAAGAAAACAGAAAGGTCAATCGGACCATAGCTGAAGTTGTTAGTTACACTTCCGTAGTGTACAGGTTGAGCACTACCTAGAATCGTTCTATCATCAGGATCAACTATACCATCACCGTTTACATCTTTTAATTTCACCATACCAGGACGGAATCGAGCTGCACCAATTTGTAAAGGAATACCTTCTTTGGGCGTGAACCATACATCCTGATTTCTGTTAAATTCTGCCATTACTGCTTCGGACTCTGCCTGACTTAATCCTTCAAACTCCACAAAATCGTCGTAGCTAAAAATACCATCGAATACAAATCCGTAATAAGAACCTAGAGATTCGCCTACTCTTACGATGTAGTCGTTATTGTGCTCTCCAATAGAACTTACAATAAATTCATTGGCATCACCTAGGTCAAGTACTTCGTTTTGGTTGAAGCTGATATTGAAGTCGG
>JBCCJE010000011.1:0-19099 GCA_039027925.1 Bacteroidota bacterium | reverse complement strand
ATCCAATCCACTAGGGGTAGGTACAGGAGATATTCAAGATGAACTCAATAAAATATACCAAAAGAGAAACCTCCAAACAGAACTTCAATATAATCAAAATACTCATAATCAGTATTTACAGACGACGGCTACGCTAGGAATACTAGGTGGGACTTGGTTGTTGGTTTTATATTTTCTTCCGTTTTATCAGGCATTTCGGCATAAAGATTATTTGTACTGCCTTTTTATCTTATTGATTTTGCTAGCATTTTTGACGGAGAGTATTTTACAAACCCAACGAGGTACGATGCTGGTCGGATTTTTTCATAGTCTATTTTTTGCAAAATACTTGGGGAAAATTCAATAAAAAAGGGTGACACTTCTCGGAAGTGTCACCCTTTTTATTCTGCGAACTGTATATAATTCATTTTCTCTTAAGTAGCTGTTTGGCCTTTTTTGAACCTAATTTTTCCGCTTCCTTCCAATCTTTCAAAAAGCCATTTTTTCCAGCCTTCTCTCTTGCAATACCTCGATATAAATATTTATCTGCATCAGAGATCTTATCTTTTCCTTCTTCCATTTTAAGAACAGTATCGAAGGCATTGAAAGCATCTTCGTACTGTTCAGCTTCTAGCAAGGCTTTTCCGTAATTAAACCAACCAGCCCTACGGTACTGAAGATTAGGATTTCCTGGCTTCATCCTAGCCGTACAAAAGAATCTTAAATCGGGGATAGCCCCCTCGTAATCTTTCAACTGAAAGTGACAAGCCGCCTTGAATCTTCTAGCTGTCCAATAAATAGGTTGGAGCGGAATAGAAGTTTTGATAGCCATATCAAAATCGCTAATCGCCTCCTCGTACTGCTTATGTAGCTTTTTTACATTTCCTCTTCCTAAGTAAGGTTCTGGATTGCTAGGAGAAAAATCAATACTCTTAGTAAAATCGTAAGTAGCATCTTCGTAATTTTTCAATTGAAAATTAACGAAGCCTCTGCGCTCGTAAGCCTGTGCATGACGATCGTATTTTTCTATGGCTCTTGTTAAAGATCTAATCGCTTCATCTTCTTTTCCTTTTTTCTCCAAAAGATCACGACCTTTCAAAAAAGCCTGAACTGCGGAACGGTCGCTCCGAGGTTCAACAATCCCATGTTTTAGAATTTTACCATTTTCGGTCATCCAAGCGGTCATATTACCAGCCACGGCAAATTGTGCAACGTACTCCAGCATACTGATAGTGTTTTTCCAACTTTTTTCTGAGCCTTGTGTGATAAATCTTGGA
The DNA here is from genome assembly GCA_039027925.1 of Bacteroidota bacterium. Taxonomy (GTDB): domain Bacteria; phylum Bacteroidota; class Bacteroidia; order Chitinophagales; family Saprospiraceae; genus CAJQQY01. The sequence goes on along the minus strand of JBCCJE010000011.1, from coordinate 17,843 downwards.
ACATTGAGGGAGGAGGACGCTTCATCAAAAATTGATTCTTCATCCAGTAGAATATCAGATTTGTAGTAATTCTCCACTCGGTGCTGATACATCTTTAGCACCGTTTCGTAACTTTTGGCACTGCCAAATTCTAAACGTCCTTTGAAAATTGTCTTGTAAGTCATCTTGCTGTTCTGTTTGAGGAATTAACAAAAATTGTTTCGAGAAATTTGGTTATGCGTTGTACGCAAACAACGCCATCCCAAACTGGTGTAGTTCCTCAAAAACTGTTAGTTCATATTATTTTAAGATAGATTTTTATTAATTTTTTAGAACTAACTTTTGTGTGAAGGCACAATGCCAATCTACACGCAGTATCTCAACGTATGTATCAGTAATTAATCTTCTCGAAAATTTGTATGATTGTTTACCTCCGTCTTAAATATGATACGGTAGGGTGTCGATGGGAAAAATAATTAATTTTCTTAATATTAAAGCGAATACAAAGTTATGTAATTTTTTTGGTTTTTTCAATTTTTATTTTATCGGTTTATTATATTTTTTCTACACATATAGAAAAAATCCAATGCTATCAAAACTTATTCTCTAATCAATTGGCTTACAACGTAAAAAGCATATAAATTTTATGTTATACAAAAATACAAGTGAGTATTAAAACACCTACGCCCACACTTTACAACCTTCTGTACAATTATTACAAATATCTATCTGATCCCTTCCTTTGAGTAGCGTGTCTCTAAACTTGTAGTAAGAGTCGCTATGCCATACTTCCTTGAATGTACCTTTTTTTAGGTCACCTAGTCTGTGGCTTGCATCTTTGTCAAAGCAGCAGGGAACGACTAGACCATCCCAAGTTATTACGCAGCTATGCCACAGCTTCCAACAATGATTTAAGAGTTCATTCTTTATGGTGTAGGTACCATCGGCCTGTTTGTGGTAACGAGCATATTTTTCGATAGTCGGAATTAGAGGATTTCCATTTTTATAATCGTAAACTTGGGCAGTTTTCAGTTTGACTTCATCTATTCCGATTTCTTTGGCAAGACGATAAACTTCGGGGATTTGATGTTCGTTAGGTTTAACAACCAGAAATTGAAAAATGATGTGGGGGGTTTTTGACTTCAGTTCTTTTTTCCACTTCACAACGTTTTTAGCTCCCTGTAAAACATTTTTAAGTTTGCCCTTCTTTCGATAGTTTTCGTACACGTCTTGAGTAGTGCCGTCAACCGATATAATCATTCTATCCAATCCGGACTCAATTGTTTTTTTTGCGTTTTGATCATTCAGAAAATGTCCATTGGTAGAGGTGATAGTGTAGATGCCTTTTTCGTTGGCATATTTTACCATATCAAGAAACTTGGGATTGATGTAGGGTTCTCCTTGAAAATAAAATATCAAATACGTTAGTTCTTTGTAAAGTTCGTCAACAGTTTTTCTGAAAAAATCTTCTTTTAAGCTACCAGTAGGTCGGGAGAAGGCTCGAAGACCACTAGGACATTCGGGGCATCTCAGGTTGCAGGCAGTAGTGGGCTCTAAAGAAATGGTAAAAGGTAGTCCCCATTGAGTAGGTTTGCCTGTCCACCGAGTGTAGTAATACGACGAAACAACTTTACCCATATTAAAAACTCTACGTGGAGTTAGCTTCGAAAGAAAGTTGAGGGTATCATTCCAATATAGGTTCATGTGACTTAGATTTTAAAATCAAAGGTAGCTAAATTTGGCTCAAAAAAAATCAGCCTACACTACAAAACGCCTATCCCGTTACAGTAAATTTTTTGGCCAAAAATCATCTCTCTCATGTTACAAAAATAGGACGGTAAAGTTGACTTCTCTCGTATTTAAATTTAACGGATAGCTTTAAGACCTTGATTACAGTAGCTTATAATTCTTGATAATTTTTAATATCAAAAAATTGTAGTTTCTCGAAAAAAAGTAATGTCACACAAAGTTGAATTGTAAGGTTGGTTTTTCAAAAAACCAGATTGTATGGTGATGGTATTTGGTGTATATTTGAAATAAACAACCAAGGGACATGAAGATACTCATCACTTTACTTATCATTTTTCCCTCCCTGATCTTAGGCCCCACTTCCCAAAATACTAAAATTATTTTCCAGACATTTCCAGTTGACCATTACATTTCTTCGGTGAAAACTCAACTTCCCGGAAGCACCGAATATATTATTTGGGAAAGGGAGGAAATACAAATTGAAATTCACATTACGGAGATGACTGCCAAGGGATCGAATTACGGATTAGATTACACCATTCAGAAAGGTAACTTCAAATTAGAATACGAAATGACTAGAGATGGAAGAATGATTATCAAGCCGATAAAAAATAATAATACCATTTTTCTGAAAGGAAAAAAACTACAAACCCACCAAACCTATAAGATATACATTCCAAAACGATTGCAGGAAGCCAATTAATAATTGCTTCGCTGCCATCTTAACCAACTTTTACTTCTGACCTGAAAGGAGCTGTTCAAAAATCTTTGTGGCAGTTCCTTTCGTATTTTTAGAATAAAAAAAAACCTAAACTCAGATACAAGTTTAGGTTTTTTGATTTACGGTGAGTGATATTTAATTCCTACTCCACGTGGTGCCGTCTTTTCCATCTTTTAGCAGAATATTCAAATCTTTGAGGGTATCTCTGATTTTATCAGAGGTGCTCCAGTCTTTGTTCGCACGTGCAGTTTGTCTTAGATCAATAATTAATTCCATCAATTCGCTAGTCACGCCATTGCCGTTGGCACTAGAGGATGCTTCGTCTAGCAATCCAAAAATATCATAGATAAAAGAACGGAATGTATGCTTCATCTTTTCTAAGGTATCCGCATTAATATCATTCATGGAAAGATGACCTGCGCTCAAACCATTGACCCTAGTTACTAATTCGAATAATCGAGCAAGCGCCATCGGAGTATTGAAGTCATCGCTCATTTGTTGAAATGCTTTGGCTATGATTTAGTTGATTTCTCTATCCAACTCATTGGCACTACCCGTACCTGAATACTCCAATTTTTGTAGAATAGCGTTCGCCTCCATTAGCCGTTTGTATCCTTTTTCGGCAGCCTGAAGACCTTCGTCCGTAATATCCAATGTACTTCCGTAATGGGCTTGAAGCATAAAAAACTTTACGATCATCGGACTATACCCTTTGCTCACGTGAGGACTATTTCCCGTAAATAACTGCGTAGGGGTGATCGTGTTTCCATCACTTTTCGACATTTTTTTACCATTCATCAGTAGCATGTTGGTATGTATCCAGTAGTTGGCGGGATGGCAGCCACAAGCTCCGTGATTTTGAGCGACCTCATTTTCGTGGTGAGGAAACTTTAAATCATTCCCTCCTCCGTGAATATCAAAAGTTTTTCCTAAGTATTTTGTACTCATCGCCGAGCACTCCAAATGCCACCCCGGAAATCCCTCCGACCAGGGAGAGTTCCAACAGAGAATATGCTCATCGGAGGCTTTCATCCAAATAGCAAAATCAGAAGGATGATTTTTCTCTCCCTGATTTTTTAAATCATCTCTCGACGCTGCGAAAAGATCATCAATCTTCCTCCCGGACAGTTTTCCATATACTTGCTGTTCTTGCGCAAATTTTATGGTATCAAAATAGACCGATCCATTTTTTTCGTAGCCAAGACCATTGTCAATGATTTGCTGAACCATCTCGATTTGTTCGATAATGTGACCAGTAGCTCTAGGCTCGATGTTGGGCGGAAGCGTGTTGAATATGCGCATCATATCGTGGAAGCCGTTGGTGTATTTTTGGGCTACTTCCATTGGTTCGAGTCTAGCCAATCTTGCACCTTTCGACATTTTGTCTTCTCCTTCATCGGTAAGGTGTCCTACGTCGGTGATATTGCGAACGTACCTGACGGTGTACCTCAAATGAATCAGGTACCGATAGATGACATCAAAACTTACAAATGTTCTACAATTTCCTAAATGGACATCACTGTACACCGTAGGACCACACACGTACATACCTACGAAACCTTCAGTTATGGATTTAAAAATTTCTTTTTTTCTAGTCAGACTATTTTGAATGTAAAGCTCATTTTTCATGCGGCAAAATTACGTATTTCGATAATAAGTTAAGAGAAATTTAAAGATACCTAAAGAGAAATTTTACAAATAACGGGGTAATGATCGGAATAGTTCGTCCTTAAAATTTCGTGACTGTAAATCATAAGTTCTTCATCTGTCAAAATGTAATCAATCCTGAGTGCCGGAATACTTCCTGCGTAGGTCGTACCCAGCCCTCTCCCTTTTTCTTTAAACGTATCTTTCAGATTTTGTGTCAAAATCTGATAAGTATATGACTGGGGGGTGTCATTAAAGTCGCCACAAAGGATAATCGGATACGGGCAGTTATTCATATGGTCGGCGATGCTTTGCGCTTGATTCACTCTTACTTTTACGAAAAAACGAAAACGCCCCATCATACTTTTAACGTCCTTGAAGGTTTCCTTTTTTCCTATTTCTTTTTCTTTGATGACTTTAGTGGCAACGGTCGAGACATGGTTGGATTGTAGATGTACGCTGTACACTCGGAAGGTCTCATTCTCTATTTTTATATCTGCCCACAGGCAGGAATTGGTCGTTTTATCAAAGTCAATTTCTCCAAAATTGAGGATTTGATACTTAGAAAAAATAGCTGCTCCTTTCCCCTTGATGGTATGTACGAAGGGAAGATTTAGGTTTTCTTCAATAAATCTAAATCCAAGACTACCCGTCTCTTGCGTGCATAAAATATCAACTTTCTTTTGGGCATCTAAAAGCTGCTTGAGGTCGGCCATTTGTTTCTTTTTTTCAGCTTTGTCTTTTTCTCGTTGTATTTGAATCAAGCCATGAATATTATAACTCCCAATTGTTACAACTTTTTCGGACGGAATTTGGGTAGCAAAATTAAACCCAACAAAACTCTTAAAATGCCCCCACCCAAGCACAATGGATCCTAAGGAAAATAGTAAGTACTTCCTTTTTTTAATCCCCCAATAAATGATAAAAATGATGTTGGATAAAAGTAACCAAGGATAGATTAAGCCAAAAAAAGAAAAAATCCAAAATTGATTGGGATTCACCAGCGGAGAAAGGTAGGAGAAAAATGTGGCAAAAATCACTAACACATTTAACCAACGCATTAATTTTTCGAATCGACCCACATTTTTATTTTTCAGAAATGGTGAAAAAAGGGTTTTGATTGGAGCGCGTGACTGAGTTTACTTTTTACTCGCATTGAATAAAAAATCTTTTTCTTCTGCCGACAAACTTTCGTAACCATTCTGCTTGATCTTATCAAGTATGGCATCTAGTTTTTCTTGGTGCGACAAATTTTCGGAATCGGATTTTGCGTTGCCTCTACTTCTAAAGCGTCCCATCGTCCGTCGGGAAGAACGAGATGGTTGGGATTTGCCTGCATTGGCTTTTTTATGATCCACACGCAGTTTGCTTTTTTTCCCAGTAAAAATTCCAAGGATATTTTGGAAGAAATTTTGAAAAGCACTTACAACATTATTGACTGGCTTGGACATATCCACCCCTCCCGTACGAAGCTGAAAAATATAAAACCATCCAAAAATTGCACCTCCTAGATGCGCGAAATGTCCTCCCGTATTGATATTGTCTGCGATGCCGATGAGGTCAATAAAAATTAGAACAGCAACAATATATTTCAATTTGACATCTCCGATAAAAAGCAAGCGCATAATATAGTCAGGAGCAATGATTGCAGAAGCTAGGATGATGCCATTGACTGCTCCCGAAGCACCGAGCGCAAAATTGGTTTGACCATAAATCAAAACATCACTCAGATAAAATGCCACACCGCCAGCCAGACCGCTCAAAAGGTAAATGGGTAAAACGTGATGGTCACCAATAAAGCCACCTACGATTTTTCCAAACCAAAAAAGGAAAAGCATATTCCAGAGGATGTGCCAAAATCCCTCGTGGAGAAACATACTTGTGATGGGCACCCACGGATGGGTCAGCACAAACCATCCATCGGAAGACATACAAAATAAGTGCAAAAAATCTTGAAAACCATTAGTGATAGAGGACTCCCCGGCGGAAGAAATAGAATATCCAATCTTAACAAAATTGATTACAACGAATATCGCAACATTGACTATGATTAGCCTAGTAATCATGTTGCCAGATCTAAACTCTCTCTTAACATCTTCCCAAATCGAGGTAACCATAAATTAATTTTTTTATTAATCTAAAATGCACACAAATTTAAAAACTTGATGAAAATATAACAAATGTATTGTAGCTATAACATACTATTTTGTGAATTAACAAAATTTAGAGGTTTCAGTTGAAGGTTTTACACAAAAACGCTTAAAGTCGAGATCCGAATTTTTCCCAATAAAGCAGTAATAAGAATCCAAAGATGGCACCGCCTAAATGTGCAAAGTGAGCTATCCCGTCATTAGCACCTCCTAGTCCAAGAAATAGTTCTAACGCTCCAAAAATCAGCACAAAATATTTTGCTTTCATCGGAATCGGAGGAAAAAGTAATGTAATCTGTTGGTTAGGATACTGATATGCAAATCCAGCAAGCAAACCAAAAACTGCCCCCGAAGCACCCAACATTCTACTAGGATAAAGAAAACCTATGTATGTCATGATTAAATGAAGTGCTAATGCTCCGAAGCCAGCAAACAAATAGTAAAACAAAAACTTTTTTGGTCCCCAGAGCGCTTCGAGAGGCGGCCCAAAAAAGTACAAGCCAATCATATTAAAAATGAGGTGCATAGACATGGGTGATCCTCCGTAGTCTTGACCATGCATAAACATATGAGTTATTATTTGGAGTGGCATGAAACCATCCATTGTTGGGTAGTGGAAAATCAAAATATCTCGGAGATGTGGAAAAATAAAGGTAGTAGCCACGTATAATAAGACATTAAGTATAATTAGATTCTTGACTACGTCTGTCATTCGCATCATAATTCTTCGCAATTATTTTTGGTAAAAGAAGAAGGAAGGTAAGAATTTTTAAGAAAAGGGAAGGAGGAATTTCGACCAAGAATACGCTTTTAATTGTTGGAGGGAGTCACTCAGCTATCAGCAAAGAGACACCCTCCAACAATCATTCGTCATTTACAATTTTTATAAAACAAATCCATTCTTTCGTGAAACTCAATTAAAGTTTTTTCGGATACGAAGGAAGAACTCTTTACATTTTTGTAATAGTCAAATATTTTATTAATCGTGTTTGGATCAACTTCTGATTTTGCCGCTAATTTTTTCTTAAAAGTATCGTCAGTATTGGTGGTTATCAGGTTGTACCGATCCCTAATGTAAGAAAGAAAGAGCTTCATTTTTTGGATACATAATTTCTTATGATCGTTTTGTAAAAAGTACAGACGCCCAATCGTGGAAATAAACTCAAAGGAAGTATTTTCATTTTGCTCCAACACGGGGATAATTCGCTGCTTTCTTTTCGCTCTAAAAAATAGATACAACAAACCAAGGCTAACGGATAGATACCACGCCCACGCTAGGCTCGGTTGTGCCAAAATATATTTCAGAGATTCTTCCGAGGCGATGGAACGATTACCGCCACCACCCGCTCTTCGATTGTAGGCTCTGCCAAATCCTTCCCCTTGTCGGCTATACTCATCCCAGTAAATATCCCCCTCGTCCAAATGCGAAAAAATTTTGTTAGCGTACTCCAAACCCACTTTATCTAACAACTGAAAATTAGTGAAATTGATAGGGGTCGTATGCAAATAAAAAGCACCGCTGCCGTATTCTTTTTTCGCAAAATTTACTCGATTGCCCGACAGCGTTCCGAGCTGAACCATGCTGTAAGGTTCATCGCAGAAATAGACACTATCAATGTAATGCCATTGGTATTCCATGACTTTATTGGCATCAAAATATTTGTACGAGTAACCTTCGTCGTCTTTGAGTTGGGGATGGTTAAAATTGAAAACGACCATTGTATCGGTCACGCCCGCGTAATCATCCCAAGGCTCGAGGTTGCATTCGTCGTAGTACAATTCAAACATCAAATCGAAAGGAATCGTCTTGCTCGAGATAAAGGCATTGTTTCCTTCGTTGACAAAATTCAGCAGTGTGGTCACGTCCGCCGAATCCAAAAACATACTTTCTCCCATAAATACGTAATTGCTTTTCTCACCTTTTCCCAGCGGGAGTTCATCATCTACGCTTTCCGTGATATTTGTCAAAGTATTGTTAGGGAAATAATCATTCAACATGCTGTGGATGACATAGCTACCGTAAGGTTCTTTACTTTCGGCTTCGTAGTTTTCACTCCAATCGTACTTACTACCTCCATTTCCCAAAAAAACGAAAAGTAATAACAATACAACTGCGGCGATACCTAGTATAAAAAATGGTCTTTTATCATTCATAGTTTAAATCTTTTTGGAGGCTTTTTGGGAATCAGTCAACATATCCTTTAGCTCGGGTTGTACGGTTGTCTTAAAGGCAGTATCGCTCAATTTTTGTTTGCCGTACCACACTCTTTCAAACATTCTAGTTACATTTTTAAAACCACTCTGAAAATTCGTATTCGTTAACTCTCGAATGTAATCTCTATTGGTTTTATCCTTTTTCCAGCGAATCCATTTTTTCAAGGATAATTCTTTGATGATGGCTAGATAGTACAACCGAACCGCCTGAGCGTGATTCCCTTTCTCTAGGGCTTCCCGAATGAACCTATCCAAATCGGATTCGTAAATGTTATCTTCAATATTTTCTAGTGTAATCGGGATAGCATTTTTAGCTGGCTGAACTCTCTTATTACTAGGAGCTAAGGACCAACCTTCTGCTCCAACCATATTGGCAATGATGAATGCTAAAATGATCACCGCCAAGGCAATCAAAAAGAACTTAAAGAATCCTCTCCAAAAATCTCCTACGTCCGCCGGAGGGGCAAATTCATCACTTTCGTAGGCTCTCCCGTGACCGACTCCTTCGTCTTCGTCAAAATCAGATTCCTTTTTTTCTACCTCCACTTGGTTGCTGTAATCAATTTCTGATATGGTATTTTTCCAAGCAGCCTCATCAAATTTGGCTTCCGATATTTCGCTATCCATGTACCTATCTTTTGGTAAATACTGAAAGGAAAAAGCAGTATGGGAAAAAAGGCATAGCAAAAAAATTAGAATGCTCCAATGTTTTACAAACACCTCGGAGCTGCTTTTTTGCCTATTTTTTTTATTTAAGAAATCAAACATCATATTCTTGATTTAAGAGTTCTCTAAGTTAATTTTTTGTTTTACCCTTCGGCCCGCATGCCTTGGATAACTCTTGTTTTTCCGATGGCTTCGATGCGTTGTTTGAGAGTAGGGGCTTCTTTGATTTCTACTAGGGTGTGATACAACAGACCAACACCATTAATGACCAACGGATAAATCAAATAGAGAACACTCATAGCAATAAAACTTAATGATACTACTGTGAAGTTATCCATGGCTTCTTGTTCAAGGGATAAGTTCATACTTACCAAACTTACGTAAATAGAAATCAACGAAGTGTCAGTTATTAAAAAGAAAGAAACGCCAATGGCAACAGTCAAGAGATAAGTGCCTAGCAATCTTCCAAAGGAACTTCCCAAAAGGAAAACCGTCCTTCCGAGTCCCGTAATGAGACCTTTATCTTCCTTGCACATCACGTACATCCACAAAATGAAAATTGGAAACAGTACGGGAATAAATAGCATAATAGTGTACCATGATTTGGTCAACAATAATAAATTCATTAAAGCTACTACTGCCGTGATTTTCAAAAAATTAAACACGTGCCGGAGGGTGGATTCCCTTGGTGCTACTTCGTCAACGTAGATGACTTCGTTGCGTTCTGCGTTTTTCACTAAATAAGTATAGCTGACAAAAGTCAGGCAAGAGAAAATAAAAGTATTGATGAAGTATAAATATGGAACAAATTCGTTGACGAAAAACCTATGCAAGACACTCATCGTTCCCAGCATACTCTGAGGAAAAGTAACGACTTCGCCAGGAGAACCAGTTGCAAAAGAAAATGTAAACCCACAAAACAACAATGCACTTGCAAGTGCTACCCCTCCTAGCTGACCGATGTGTTTCTTGTAAAAGGTAAATATATCAGAGAAAATTTCTCCAGAAGATTTAATCCTAGTAAAGTCAATAATTTGAGAATTATCGGCAGGTAGTCGGGCATCTTTTGGCGGAATCATCAAACCCTCCTTCCCTCTTTTGTTGGGCAACCACCAAAAATATAAAATCACAAAAGCTAGACAGGCAAAAATAAACAAGGCTCGGATGGCGTCGGGGGTCTCGGTCAGTCTAGTCAAGTATCCTTCAAAAAAACCCGCAATGATAAAAATAGGAACAATACCCATCATAATTTTTACTCCCCGGCGGGCTGAAATCTGAAAGGCTTGAATACGCGTGAGTGTACCAGGAAATACCAATCCCTTGCCCATCGTAATCCCCGCTGCCGCCGCAATTACAATAGCAGAGATTTCCAAAGTACCATGAATCCAGATAGTTAAAAATGATTCGAGAAAAACACCTTCCTCATAAAAAAACCATTGGAAAGCCCCAACCATAATGGCGTTTTTGATGAGAAAAAATAAGGTGCCGAGGGCAAAGAATACACCGAGCGCAAAAGTTTGGAAAGCAACCCAGAGATTGTTGATCGTGATGCCGAGAGACATCCCAAACTCTCCCCGCTGCTTATAGACTGCCATAGGGTCTCCCGATTCAATATTTTCGATGGTCATATCCACGTAGTTATCTCCCAGCACTACCCTGGGAAATTCCGAATCCATTGCGCAGGACAACATCCCTATCCCGAAAGCAATTATAAATACCCAAAACGCCAGACGAAACTCTCTTCGAGCTTCCCACACCATGTAAGGCAACTCGTGTGTCCAAAAGTAGAAAAGTCGCCCTAAGTGGGTTTTACGATTTTTGTAAATAGAGTAAAAAATCTGTTGAGCAATATTATTCAAATAAACTCGGACAGAACGATTGGGATAAAAAGTTCGAGAATAAGAAAGATCGTCAGTAATCTGAATAAACAGATCACTCAACTTATCGGGATCAGCATTTTCTTTGTTGAGATCTTGCTCAAATTCTTTCCACTTATCCTTATTTTGTTTGATGAAACTCGTTTCACGCATAGCTTTTAAATTATAAATTAATTATGCTTGTCCCGAAACTTCGGGAAATTGTAAATTGGAATCTTATTAGATTTTATCCTTACTAACGGAATTTGTTCTAATTTGTCAAAGAATCCTAAAAATATTAACAAAAATCCACATTTTTGTATTTGATTGTGAAAATAAAAAACGGAAGCAGGGAAGAACGGGAAACAGAACGGAGAGTAAAGAGGAAACAGGCAATAAAATTTTTACCGAGATTTTTTAAAAAAATAAACCAAGAAAAGCAGTATGAAAACCATTGATATCAGAACTACTCAAAATGTTACCATAGAGTACGAATTGGCGACCTTACGAGAACGTATCATAGCTTTTTTTATTGATTTTGTGATTGTCTATGTGGCTTGTACTATTCTGCTATTCACCCTTGGATTAGGATTTCGTGATGCTTGGTTGAATATTAATAATTACGGTTTGCAAGCTGTAATTATATTCAGCATCTTCATTTTTTATCAACTTTTCTCTGAGATTTTGGCAGACGGCCAATCGTGGGGTAAAAAAGCAGTTGGAATCAAAGTGGTACGATTGGATGGTCAAGAGCCAGGCCTAAGCGAGTATTTATTGCGTTCGGTTTTTTACATCATTGATATATTATTTTCATTTGGAGTAGTTGCTAATTTGTTGATTAGCTCTTCCGCCAAGGGGCAGCGGCTAGGAGACATGACTGCCAACACGACGGTTATTCGAGTTCGGTTTAATCTTCGTTTTCGCTTGGAGGATATTTTAAAAATCAACTCCATCGAAGATTACGAACCACAGTTTCCGCAAGTAAGAAAATTTAGTGAGCAAGATATGCTCTTGATAAAGTCTATAATTACCCGATCAAGACTGTACAGAAATCAAGCCCACCGAGACGTAGTTGATGATTTGATGATAAAATTGAAAGATGAACTCGACTTAGAAAAAACTCCGCCCAACAAGATTGAGTTTTTAAAAACGTTGATACGGGATTATATTGTTTTGACCCGTTAAGCAATATGCTTAAAAAGGATATTCATCTCAGACTCAACAATAACTAATCACATCGTCTGGAAATTTGCGCTTTATGACAAAAGAAAGAAACTACGACCAATTAGAAAAATCGCTTGCTCCGTACAATTCTATTTTAGGAAAAGCGGTAGATTCTGTATTGGCACAAGAGGTATCTTCTTATCCCATCTTCGTTTTGCACCGACAAGAAATAGAGTTAGGGCTTCCCCTCATCACCGAGGTAAAAGATGCCGAAGGGTGGTTGGTGAATGTTTCTACGGTAGAAGAATTTTCAACAAAGCAGGTCATCGAAGCCAGTCGAGTAAAACATTTTACTAAGATTTATAAAAATCCAACTGAATTTTTGTGCCTCTTTGTTATTGATGATTTTGGAGCAAATTTTGTATTCATTCCTCGTAAGTAAATCGGATACTCCTATCCGAACACCCCCGCAAAATCTAAAACATCCTTACTCCACCGAGTCGGGCTTCAAGGAATCAAAAAAATTAATATTTTGGATACTAATTTTTCACAGCACAGCACCAATTTCTCAGGAGGTTCAACCACACAAGACGCTGCAATCATTGAGCAAATGGCTAACTACGAACCACACAATAAAATTTTACTCATCGAAGATAACCCCGGCGATGCTCGCTTGGTCGAAATTTTATTGAGTGAGTCGGATTTACTCAATTGCAAAATCACGAACAAAACCAACTTAGCCGACGGAATGGCTGCCTTGGAAGAAGCTGATGATTACGCTGCTATTTTGTTGGATTTGACCTTGCCAGATAGCCGAGGATTTGAGACCCTCGAAACACTCCTCTCTAAATTTCCAGATAATAATGTAATCGTACTGACGGGGCTTCAAGATAAAAGTCTAGGTATCAACTCCGTAAAAGCGGGCGCGCAAGATTTTTTGATAAAAGGGGCTTTTGATTCTGATCAATTGGCCAAATCGTTGAGGTATTCCATTGAGCGGAATATCGTGTTGAAGAGATTGGAGGAGACGCAGCGGATTGCCAATATCGGAAACTGGGAGTACAATCCATCCACCGAAGAATTTTTACCATCCGATCAGATCTACAGAATATTTGGATTAGAGCCACGGAAGACGGTGATGAACTTTGCGAACATTTTAAATGAAAATCACCCATTTAAAATTGTGAATCAGATTCACCAAGAAGCCCTAGCAAGTCCAGATGATAGCATTCGGAAAGACATCAAAGTAGTCAAACAAAATGGAGAGGAGTGCTACGTTTTTGTGCAGTGTAAAGCAAGCGTGAGTGCAGAGAGTAAAGTGGTTCTGACTGGAATCATGCAGGACATCACCGAGCGAAAGAAATCTGAAGATGAACTGCTGAGAAGCCAAGAGAAATATCAAGATATTTTTAACCAATCAAAAGACCCCATCTACATCTGTACGATGGATGGAAAATGTGAGGTTTTTAACGATGCGTTGGTGGATCTCCTAGGATACGAAAGGGCGGAAATTGGGCAATTGAATCTTCACCAATTGTTCTCTTGTGAAGAAGGAATGGCGAGAGTATTTGACAAGCTAAAACGCCTCGGCGATATTCAAGATTTTGAATTTGAAATAGAGCGAAAAGACGGAGAAAAAAGATTTTGTACATTGACGGCGACCATGCTAGAGTCAGAAAGTACGCCGAGCTACAACGGTGTCATTCGGGACATCACAGAAAAAAAACAAGCGGAAGCATTAAGAAAAGCCAGAGACCTAGCCAGAACCTCGGCGAAGATGAAAGAGAAATTCATAGCCAGTATCAGCCACGAGATGCGTACGCCGATGAATGCTATCCTAGGAATGAGTAACCTAGTGATACAAACCGAACTCAATCCCGAACAATACAATTACATTTCTTCGATCAAGCAATCTTCGGAATTGTTACTAGGAATTGTCAATGACATTTTGGAGATTTCTACGCTCGAAAATGGTAAAATCAAATTTGAGCATAAGGACTTTGACCTACACGAGTTGTTAGACAACATGGTAAAAGTGATGAAGTACAAGGTAGTAGAAAAATCACTTGATCTCGTCATTGATATTCAAGAGGGCGTGCCTAGGTATCTCAAGGGAGACAAACTACGACTCAATCAAATCCTCTACAACTTGGTGGGCAACGCAGTCAAGTTTACAGACAAAGGATCTATTCATATTCGAGTGATGAATCAGTACGACGGTGATGATTCTGCTTTCTTAAAATTTGAAGTAGAAGATACGGGAATTGGGATTCCACCAGATAAAGTGGATGCCGTATTTGAAACCTTTACACGGGTACGAACCAAAGATAGAATTTTTGAAGGAACAGGACTTGGACTTTCTATTGCTAAAAATTTGGTGGAACAACAGGCAGGAAAAATTGGGGCGAGAAGTGTCTATGGTCAAGGTTCTACGTTTTGGTTTGACATCGTTTTTGACATAGGAACGATTGAAGAAGCAACTGCCCCAAAACCAGAGTTGGATGATACCATTCACCTCGACCGACCTATCAGATTATTGCTAGTAGAGGATAATAAACTCAACCAGATGGTCGCCAAAAAAACGTTGCAGAAAAAGTGGCCAGATATTGATTTGACGATTGCTGATAATGGTCAGTTGGGCGTGGAGGCCATTAAAACTAAAAAATACGATATTGTCCTGATGGATATTCAGATGCCAATTATGGATGGTTACGAAGCTACATTATACATCAGATCGAACATGCCACCAGAAATTGCGAATATGCCCATCCTCGCCATGACGGCCCATGCGAACATTTCCAAAGATCATTCGTATCGTGAATATGGCATGGATGATTTTGTATTAAAACCATTCAAGCCCGAGCAACTCTTCGGGAAAATCGCTCAGTACGTCAACCACGGAAACGGAAGATCCTAAAATTGAAAAATCCTGATAACTCTTAAATAAGCAAAGTAAAATACCTAAAATAATGGAAGTAAAAGTTTATAATTTTATCAACCTTGATTACCTCGATATGATGTCGGACGGAGACGATGATATGAAAAAGACCATGCTAGAAATGCTCTTCGAGGAACTACCTACTGAGATTACAAAAATGAGAACACTCACTGATGCCAACGATTGGAATGAGTTAAAGTCTGTGAGCCACAAAATGAAATCTACCTTGTCCTTCGTAGGATGTGATGCAATGACTACTTCTAATTCGGAGATGGAGTTGATCTGTAAAGATGGCGTTGATGTTGCTAGAGTTCCACAATTAATGGCGATCATTGAAAACAACCTAGACAATGTGATGAAGGAGCTAAAAATGGAGCACGCAAAATTGTAGGCGTTTTATTTTTCCAAGCAAAAAATGCTCGTATCGGGATTTCGGTACGAGCATTTTTTTGTTTGGAAAAAAACTATCTTTGCGCCCTCAAATTCAATATTTTTTTAACATAAAAATACACGGTTGAAGGAGATATTCAATCATTCTATAATTCAACCATTCATTCATTGATATGAAAGCATCGTTAAACTGGCTAAAAGAATATATGACGATAAATCTCTCTCCCGAAGAGATCTCCGAAATCCTAACGGACATAGGATTAGAAGTAGAAGGGATGGAGGAAATAGAAAGTATCAAAGGTGGACTAAAGGGCGTAGTAGTTGGTCATATAACAACGTGTACACGGCATCCTAACGCAGATAAATTATCCCTCACAAAAGTCAACGTAGGCGCAGAGGAAGATTTACAAATTGTGTGCGGAGCACCGAATGTGGCTGCTGGTCAAAAAGTCTTGGTAGCTACAGTTGGAACTACGCTCTACGACAAAGAAGGAAATCCTTTTAAAATCAAAAAAGGAAAAATCAGAGGAGAGGTTTCCCAAGGGATGATCTGTGCAGAAGACGAATTAGGATTGGGAGATAGCCACGATGGAATTATCGTACTACCTGAAAATGCCGCCGTAGGGTGTAATGCTTCGGACTATTACGAAATTGAGAATGACATTGTTTACGAGATTGGTTTGACGCCCAACCGATCAGACGCCACTTGTCACACGGGAATTGCGAAAGATTTAGCGGCAGCTCTAAAAATCAATTTTGATGGAGACGGACAAGTGAAGATGCCCGCTGTGGATAATTTTCAAGCGGGAAGTGGATCGCCAATCGAGGTGGTGGTAGAAGATTACGAGGCTTGTCCTCGGTATTCGGGAGTGGTAATTAAAAATGTCGAAATCAAAGAATCTCCAGATTGGTTAAAAAATCGGTTGTCTGCCATTGGCGTACGACCAATTAGCAACATTGTTGACATCACTAATTTTGTGCTACACGAATTGGGTCAACCGTTGCATGCTTTCGATGCAGATAAGATTGCAGGAAAAAAAATAATTGTAAAAAAACTTCCCGAAGATTCCCCTTTCCTCAGCTTGGACGAAGTGGAGCGGAAGTTAAGTTCGGAGGATTTGATGATTTGTGATGGGGAGTCGAAGGGCATGTGTATTGCTGGAGTTTTTGGCGGACTAGATTCGGGCGTAACCGATTCTACTGAGACCATCTTTTTGGAGTCTGCTCATTTTCACGCAAAGATGACGCGCCGTACCTCCACCCGTCATTTGCTTTTTACGGATGCTGCCAAAGTTTTTGAAAAAGGAAGTGATCCCAACATGACGGTTTTTGCATTGAAGCGAGCAGCGTTGTTAATGCAAGAGTTAGCTGGCGGAGAGATCGCTTCTGAGATCGTGGACATTTATCCCAATAAAATTTCAAAAAGAGAAATTGACATCACCTTCCGAAATATCCACCGACTGATTGGAATAAATATTTCCCCAGAAGAAATTCGAAATATTTTAGCCTCTATGAAAATTGACGTACTAAGCGAGACGGAAGAAGGTATGCGCGTAGCCATCCCCACCAACAAGGCAGATGTCCTCCGAGAGGTAGATGTCATTGAGGAAATTCTTCGAATTTATGGATTCAATAAAGTGCCTATTTCTAATCAGATCAAATCTGCTATCACCATTCGGGAAGGGGTAGATAAAGTAAAAATTAGAAATACAATTAGTAGCCTACTGACTGGAAATGGATTTCACGAAATGATGGCGATGTCACTCACTCAAAATAAATATTTTGAGGACATTTTACCAATGGATAAAAATGAATTAGTCTATGTCAACAACACTTCCAATATTCATTTGGACGTCATGCGACCAACCATGCTAGTAGGCGGACTAGAGACAATTCTGCATAATCAAAATCGGCAAAATACGAATGTGAAGGTATTCGAATTTGGAAGAACGTACAAAAAACTGACCGAAGGAGAATTTCCCTATCAAGAAACGGAACATCTAAGTGTGCTGATGACGGGTGATCGTTACGAAGAAAGTTGGTTAAATGCAGATAAATCCAAGGTCTCCTATTTTTCCCTAAAAACTTACGTAAATAATGTGTTAGAAAGATTAGGGATTCAAAGATTTCAAACAACGGCGATCAAGGATGATATTTTCACTTACGGATTAAAGTATCACCGAGGGGCCTCGGACTTAGTGAGTTTTGGAAAAATCCAATCCAAACTGTTGAAAAAGATGGACATCAAGCAAGAGGTCTTCTACGCTGATTTCAATTGGAATGCTATCACGAAAGCATTGCGTAAACACAAAATCAGCTACCAAGAGATAACAAAATTTCCATCTATTCGTAGAGATTTAGCATTGGTT
>JBCCJE010000010.1:0-19526 GCA_039027925.1 Bacteroidota bacterium | reverse complement strand
TTCATTTTTAATTATTCATTATTCATTATAAACTGGATATGTTCATTTCATTGGATTTATAGTCTGCAACTATTGAATGTTGTAAGACAACTACCTCGGTTGATAGTAGGTCGGGCGCGCCATTATTTAGTTCGACTTGCTATTGGCACAGGTGCTTACCAACGCAAAAGGGATTGATGCGCAAGCATCAATCCCTTTTTTAGTTGAAAACCTACCTTTACTGGCAGGCAGATGGAGCATTGAAAACCGAAAATGCCTGTTCCGAAACTTCGGGACAGGCATTTTTTATTATGATCGTGGCTTAGCCGTTGATTTCTTTTTTGGAGAATGGTTCTTGCGATTGCGATTTTTGTTGGAGTAGTTTTTACCGTTTTTGCCCTTCTTATTTTTGTAATTGCGCTTTTTGTTATTTCTGCCGTATCTCGATCTTTTGGCGTTGGGATCGTATTTGGGAGCTTTGCCTAACTCCTCTGGCAAATCTATCTTTTTGACTTCACTACCGATGAGGGATTCTATTTCCGCAAAGTTTCTTTGATCTTTAGGCGTGATAAAAGTGAGCGCAATCCCCGTTTGGTCGGCCCTAGCGGTTCGTCCTACGCGGTGTACATAATCCTCAGCATCGTGTGGTACGTCGTAGTTGATGACTAGGCTTATTTCTTTGATGTCAATTCCTCTCGCCAAAATATCGGTTGCTACGAGGATTTGAGTTTTGTGGGCCTTGAATTCTAGTAAGGTTGCTTCTCTCTGTTTTTGATCCAAGTCAGAGGATATCTCAGCTACCCTGAATTTCTTTTTTAAAAGGCTCTGCGTGATTTCTCGTACATTCCTCTTAGTAGAAGAAAAAATAATTACACTCGGATATTGCTCATCCTTTCCTGCCAAGAGTTTTTCTATCAAAGGAATTTTCTGCTCGGGGTAGGTCATGTATGCCCCTTGTACTACACCTTCGGCTGGCTTGGATAAAGCGATATTAATTTGGTGAGGCTCGTGCAACAATTTTTTAGCGAGCTGCCTGATCTTTGGGGGCATAGTCGCAGAGAAAAGGAGCGTCTGTCTTTTCTTCGGTAGCTTTTTGACGATGGACATGATTTCATTAAAAAATCCCATATCCAACATTCGATCTGCCTCGTCTAATATCAGATGCTCAATGTCTTGAAATTTAGTATAGCCTAAATTGATGTGTGAGATCAACCTGCCCGGAGTAGCAATTACAATATCCGCTCCTTGCGTAAACGCTCTTTTTTGCTGATCGAAAGAGGCACCGTCGCCACCACCGTAAACGGCAATAGAACTGACTCCCAAAAAATATCCGAAAGCTTCCACTTGCTGATCTATCTGCAAGGCCAATTCTCTGGTAGGTGCAATGATGAGGGCTTTGACCCCTTTTCGATCTGGGTTGGAAGCAATTTTATTGAGAACAGGTAAAAGAAAAGCTGCGGTTTTTCCTGTTCCCGTCTGGGCGCAAGCGATAAGATCACTATTGTCTAGTATGAGAGGAATGGCTTGTTCTTGTATCGGACTCGGTTTTTCGAATCCCATGAAACCTAGTGCTTCAAGTAGATTTGGATTAAAATTGAAATCTTCAAATGTCATACAACGTCGTTTCAGTCTTTAATTAGGCTGCAAAGATGAGCAAATAATCAATAATATTAAAATTTATTCTATGCTGAAACTAGGAAAGACAACCAATAGTTATGGTTCTGTTAAAATTTTCTTAAAGGAACAGCAAAAAAAAATTCTAATGCGTTAGATAATCAAATATTCAAGAATAAATAATTATTTGGTTTTTAGTTGGTTTTGTTTGTTAGATAATAAGGGTGTAGCGTCAGTTACACCCTTTATTCATTTTTAGGCACATATCATACAGTTGTACTACGTTTTTCGGATTAAGTTGCAGGCGCAATTTTTCGTAATTGGATTTCAGTAGATGGGGGGGAATTTATTTAGCTCATCATAAATTAAAACTCATAATTTGCTTACCCAAAGCCTTTAAAAACGGGGTAGGATGAAAGGAGGTAATCACCCGCAGATCGGAAGCCAAAGACCCTTCTTCGTCCAAAAACTTAAATATCTCTACCACTTTATTTCTTTTAAACATAGACGCGAAGATGGGCGCACCCAATTCATTTTTGCTCCACAGAATATCCAGCAGTAAGCTATCGTACCAGCGGTAGCGTTTGTAAAATAGTTGGTGAGAGGGGACTTTATTGTTTTTGATATTTCTAACGATTCTTTCCGAAAATTTTTCACAATGCTTGAAGGCATATCCACTCGATGGTTTGACCCATCCGCCCGCCGTTCCGATTTTTGTAATTTGATGGTTATTTTTTTTATAAAACGGAAATGAAGTCATGGGAATCACTCCCTTTTCTTCCTCTAGGATTTCGTAATCTTCGATTTTTAGGTATTTGTAAATGTATTGTTTTAGCATGTGATCGTAGTCCTGATCTTTTAGCATTTTTTGATCGAATAAGGTAAACTCAATCATGGCTTCGTTGGGAGAAAACGGAAGTACGTACGTAAAACTCGTTCCATTTTTCCAGCGCAACCGGAAGTCCATCATCACAAACTTGTCGGGATCAAAAATTGGTTTCGGCGTTTTGATAAACCATCCTTTAAAATGTTGGAGCAGGTGGATATGATTGTCTTTATTCTCCAAAAATTCAGGATCTATCCTACTGTCAAAAATATGGTCGGCAGAAAATTTTCCGATAGAAGTATGAATAACGGGAACGCCTGTATCGGATTGGCTTACTCGATCCACTTCCGTTTTTTTCCAAACAAAAGCATCACTCGCAAAAATTTGATCTTTAGCGTTTTTGTAAAAATTGACAGAGCGAATCATTTTGTAGCGGTATCCTTTCATTTGGAGTTTTTTCTCAAATCCGTCGCTGTAAAAAGCTCCTTTGCCCCAAGAATGATGAAGGATGTGATCCCAGTTACCGCTGCCATTTTCCCAGAATGACCAAGTACGATCGTTTTGATTTTTTTCCCCTTTTTCTAGGATTAGAATTTTTTTGTTTTTGAAATAATCATCCCGAATCATAGCCAAACTCAAATGTAGTCCAGCGGCCCCAGCTCCAATTATCGCAAAATCAAAATGATTATCCATACAGCGTTGTTGATGTCGTGGCGAAGGGTATTTGAAATACCACTTCGAGTTGTTAATTTAAAGTTGTCGTTTTAACCAATGGCGTGTGAGATAAATTTAAAAATTTTCGGGGGCACTATCATTAGTCTAGCTGCCATGGATTTTTTAATGGATACCTCCTCACTTGGCTTCGATTTATTTAATAGTATGTCTAAAAACCCAACAATCCTAATTTTCACTTTGTTGCGTAATTTTCTCTAATTCCTGATGCCTTTTTTTACATATGCAATGGGGAAAAGCAGAATTTTTTTTGAAAAAACAAGCACATGGATATAAAATACGCTGATTTTGTGGGGAGCTATCCGAGTCTGAATGGTTGTCCAAAATCCACTTTCCCAGAGTACGCATTTATCGGAAGATCCAACGTAGGAAAATCCTCCCTAATCAACATGCTCACAGGGCGCAAGGGTTTGGCCAAGGTATCGAATACGCCCGGTAAAACTCAATACATCAATTATTTTCAGATCAACGGAAGTTGGTATCTCGTGGATTTGCCGGGGTACGGCTACGCAAGAATTTCTAAAACGAAGCGAGCCGCTTGGGAGAAAATGATTGCCAATTATCTAAAAAATCGGACAAATCTGATGTGCACTTTTGTGCTGCTCGATGCCTACATCCCACCACAATCCATTGATGTAGAATTTATCAATTGGCTCGGAGAAATTAGAATCCCCTT
Source organism: Bacteroidota bacterium (assembly GCA_039027925.1). Lineage (GTDB taxonomy): Bacteria > Bacteroidota > Bacteroidia > Chitinophagales > Saprospiraceae > CAJQQY01. Next base: position 15,699 of record JBCCJE010000010.1, on the reverse strand, counting down.
CGTGATTGTCTATACCAAAACGGATCGAATCAGAGGTGGCGAAGCAGGCAGAAACGAAAACATCAAAGCCATTCAGGAGGAGTTGTTGAAATATTGGAATGATCTCCCGCAGCAGTTTATCTCTTCCTCCAACGATAAGGTAGGCCGAGATGATATTTTAAAATTTATTCAAGACCTTAATCAAGACTACCAAGCATGACCGAAAGCAAAGGCCCTTTCCCTCATGTGTATCCAAATATCGAAGACTGGGGGATTCATCAATTGCACGCCGACCGCTCCAATTTTATCAAAGAGATAGACCGTGAGGTGATTCAGCGGTATCAACACAAGTCCAATGAGGACATCCGAAATATCATTGCCAAAACCATTTACAATGAGCGGATAAGAATCAAAGAAGAACCCTGGAAAGTAGATCCGCCCAACGATAAGCAGTTTTGGAAAAAAATATCCAAAAGACTGATCTTGGATAAGGATGATGACGAAACCAAGCAATCCAACTTGGAATTATTACAAAAAATCATCAATCGCTACTCCGAAGAAATAGTGGCTTCTTTTAATCCTAAAACTTTTGAGTTTGCCCGTAAGTTTTTGAGGGTCTTTTTCGGAAGGTTATTGAAGTCCGCTTCGGGAAGAAATTTTGGGCGAATACTAGGGTCTAAAAAAGAATTGATTGACAAATTAAAAATCTACGGGGCGGTAGAACAAGTAAGAGCACTCTCCCAAAAAGGGACAGTCATATTTGTCCCGACGCACTTCAGTAATTTGGATTCTATTCTGATCGGCTACATCATGGATCAGATAGCAGGTATCCAATTTCCTACCTTCGGCGCCGGACTTAATCTGTACAATACGGGCTACACCGCCTACTTCATCAATCGCTTGGGGGCTTACCGCATTGATCGCCGCAAGAAAAATCCCATTTACTTGGAAACCCTCAAGGCTTATTCGATGCTCGCGCTCCAACGGGGAACAAGTAGCATTTTTTTTCCAGGAGGTACGAGATCGAGATCAGGGGCAATGGAAAATAAACTGAAAATGGGTATGCTCGGCACAGCCATCGAAGCACAAAGGGCCAACTACCAAGCGGGGAGGGAGGATAAGATTTTTGTAGTGCCCGTGATCTTGGGTTACCACTTTGTTTTGGAGGGGAAATTTTTGATTGAGCAACACCTGCGGAAGACTGGCAAAGAAATGTACTTCAAGTCCTCCCGTGACCAAAGTTATAGTTTCCGGAAAGTGATGAAATTCATCTGGGATACTTTCTCGGAGAGTTCCTCCATCAATCTGACGATTGGCAAACCGATGGATGTACTCGGAAATTTTGTGGACGATAATGGATTCAGCTACGACGATAATGAAAAACAAGTAGAGCTGAAAGAATTTTTCTACACCAAAGGAAAAGTAGTAAAAAACCAGCAACGAGAAATGGTGTACACACGTCGGTTGGGAGAAAGAATCGTAGAAAGATTTTATGCGGACAACTTACTACTGAGCAGCCACTTGGTGGCGTACGTAGCTTTTCAGATGTTGTTGGCTCAAAATCCGTCTTTGGATATTTACGGGATTCTTCGGTTGCCGCCCGAGGATTATATTTTTCCGATGGACGCTATGAAAGCAGCAATCGCCCAAATGCGAACGGTTTTATTTGAAATGCAAAAAAACGGCGAGATCAAATTATCGAGGATCATCAATCTCGAAATAGAAGATCTCATTAAAGACGGTATCAACCAACTCGGCACTTACCACGCCGAACAACCCTTGAAGTTCAATAAAAAAGGGCAAATCATAAGTGAGGATTTCAACGTCCTTTTCTTTTATGCTAACCGACTGGAAAACTACGGATTTGATACCGCCATTCCGTGGAAAAATTTTGAATTGGAAGAGGTGACGGGGTAGGGTTCAATTGAAAATTGAGAATTAAAAATTGACGGTGGGACGGCTTTTCAGATTGAGGTAAGTTTTATGATTTACGGCGCTAGGACTTTTCGTTGAAGCCACCTCATCAAAAAATTTAGACATACTAATTGGTTAACTTATAAGAAGGGATAATTTTTTATCTTTCATTTGCCTGCTATCAAAGGTAGGTTTTCAACTTTAGCAATGTTAAAGAAATTTTTTCTGACCGAAAGAAACATAATGATTGCCATTGGTATCAATGCTTTCATTATTTGCTTGTTGTACTTTCCGAACATTCATAATGATGAACAGCCCAATCATTTTTTAGTGACGATTGACCATTTGTTTGCACTTCTATTTTTGATTGAAGCCATCGTAAAAATTGTGGTCGAAAAACCCAGAAAGTACTTTGCGAACTCTTGGAATATTTTTGATTTTATCATCGTAGTCATCAGTATTCCCTCCTTGCTCACTTTTATTCCTTTCTTCGCCATGCACGATTACGGAATTTTAAAAGTTCTCCGATTGTTTCGGATGATTCGGATGGTGCGTTTTTTAAAATTCATCCCGCACATGGCCATGATCATGGCAGGATTAAGTAGAGCGTTGAAGGCTTCCGTTTTTGTAATTATAGTGTTATTATTTTTAAATTTTATGTTGGCATTGTTTACTTGCCATTTTTACGGAGAGATTGCGCCGCAGTATTTTGGGGATCCGGGCATATCGGCTTACACTATTTTTCAGCTATTTACGGTGGAGGGATGGAACGAAATTCCCGACGTTGTCTTAAAAGAAACGAACAATGTTTTCCTCGCTGCGTTTACCAGATTCTATTTTGTCATCATTGTTTTGGTCGGTGGAATTTTTGGGATGTCCCTAGCTAATGCCGTTTTTGTGGACGAGATGACGATGGACAACAACGCCGTGGTCGAAAAGAAAATAGAGCAACTATCAGAACAAATTGAAGAGTTGAAGCAGATGCTTGGGGATCGGGAGGCGAGAAGCGGGAAGTGAGAAAAGAGAATTTTTACATCGCAGTAAACATCTGCAGATCCTCTCGCTTCCCGCTTCTCACCTCCCTCCACCCAATCCTAAATCAAAAAATAAACATTGTGAATTACATTATCTACGATTTAGAAGCGACTTGTTGGGAAAGTAACCATCTGGATATGGAGCGAGAGACCATTGAGATCGGAGCGGTACTTTTGAATCAATGGGGAGAAGATATTGGCAGCTATAACCGATTTGTAAAACCAGTGTTACATCCCTACCTTTCGCCTTTTTGCCAAGACCTCACTTCCATTACCCAACAAGACATTAACGTAGCAAAAACTTTCCCCCACGTCATCGAAGAATTCAAAGAATGGGCTGGCGTTTACGATGAGGAGTACGTGTTGTGCTCATGGGGAAATTTTGATAAAGTCCTCTTTGAGAGAGATTGTGCCTTGCACCAGCTAGATGCGGATTGGTGTGCCTTTCACATCAATCTAAAAAAGCAATACCAAAATTTTAGGAAATTAAAAAAGCCAATAGGGCTAAAAAAAGCCGTAGCTAAAGAAGGTTTTGAATTTGATGGCATCCACCATCGAGGTATTTCTGATGCCGAAAATTTGACCAAAATATTTTTAAAGCATATTGATGTTTGGGAAATGGATTTTTGAAGAGTGGGGAATAGGGAGGTAAGAGGAGGGATAGCAAAAGCATTCAACATTTGTAATTAAAATGTGCCGTCCCTCTGGGACTTTGACGACTTGTAAATATATTGTTACTTTCTACCGAGACCTGACTGCTGGTAGGCAAGTGCCGCACCTCTGGTGCTTTTTAGGTAGTCTTAAACTCAGTGGTCTTAGCAGTCACAGGGACGACACCTCGGTAGAAAGTAACTTCATTATTAACCACGGGTTGCACCCGTGGCTATTCATATTCGGCTAATTCGTAGTATTTTTATTTCAAAAACCTTGTATCACTTTTCCTGCAAAACATGATGCAACTTTATAATGTAGTTTTGAACACTCTTAGAGATGAATATTAACACAAAGTTGGACTAGATACAGAACTCAAGCTAAAAATTTATTCAAACTCATCAATTTTAGTCCCCAGATTTCTCAGCCAAAAATCAGCCATCACCAATGCCGCCATGGCTTCCACGATGGGTACAGCTCTCGGTACTACGCAGGGGTCGTGTCTGCCCTTACCTTTGATGATAACTTTTTCACCCGCCTCGTTGATGGATTCCTGTTGAGAAATAATAGTTGCTACGGGTTTAAAAGCTACTCTGAAGTAGATGTCCATCCCGTTGGAAATACCACCTTGTACCCCGCCCGAAAAATTAGTCTCGGTAGTCACTTTTCCGTCTTCATTTTTAAAAACATCATTGTGTTCCGAGCCTTTCATCTGCGCTCCTCCGAACCCACTTCCGTACTCAAATCCCTTACAAGCATTGATGGATAACATTGCTTTTCCGAGTTCTGCGTGGAGTTTGTCGAAGACGGGTTCGCCCAAACCTGCGGGGCAACCCTGAATGACGGCCGTGACCACCCCCCCAACGGTATCGCCCTGCTTTCTGATTTTTTTAATCAAAGTAATCATCTCCTCCGCCGTTTCTAAATCGGGACAACGGACGGGCGTCTTTTCAATATTCGAAAAATCAAGATGCTGATAATTATTTGAAATTTTTAGATGCCCCACTTGGCTGACGTAACCCGTCACGTGTACACCTTGTTTTTTTAAAAATAATTTGGCGATAGCACCCGCCGCTACCCGGGCCGCCGTCTCTCGCGCCGATGACCGACCACCACCTCGGTAATCCCTTAATCCGTATTTATTTTGGTAGGTGAAATCTGCGTGGGAAGGCCTGAACTTATCGGCAATGTGGCTGTAGTCTTTCGAACGTTGATCTTGATTAACGATCATCATACTGATAGGTGTCCCCGTCGTTTTTCCCTCAAAAATACCAGAGAGGATTTCCGCCTGATCGCCTTCTTTACGTTGTGTCACAATTTTCGACTGACCGGGCCTACGCCGTGCTAGTTCATTTTGAATAAATGCCTCATCAATCTCTAGTCCCGCAGGACAGCCGTCGAGGATGACTCCAATCGCTTTTCCGTGAGACTCTCCGAAAGTCGTAATCTTAAATTTTTTACCGTAAGAATTTCCTGCCACGTTGTTGCTTTTTTTAGTGAAGCGCAAATATACGTAGTAATTGAAAATTGAAAATTGAAAATTAAAAAAAGCCTGTACCCAAATCTCGGAGATGATTTTCAATTTTTCATTTTCAATTTTCAATTAAAAAAGGGGCTTAATAATTGCAATATTTTCTAATGTATGCCGAGTAGAAAGTAAACAGTGCGCACTATCTTTAAGGAAAAAAAGTACTATTTTGCGCTGATTTTGTGCCCAACTATTAATCCTTTCCCATGAACTTAAATGTACGAAAACTACTTGTTGCGGGGCTAATTCTTTTTGCAGGATGGGCTTTGTATCGGAGTAATACCTCAAGTATAAATTTTCTTACCGATACCAATATCAGTACCAATAACAATGTCAGTACCAATAACAATGTCAATAACAATGTCAATACCAATGTCAATAACAATAAGTATTTAGGGGACAACCTAGAAGAGGAAAGTTTTAGTGGTGCTGGAAGATCATTGGATGAATGGTCGTTGGCGCGCTCGTATCCTTCCGAAAAAATTCAACCGCAAAAACTCACCGAAGCCCACCAAATCAAAAAAAGATTAATACCAACCAACGCCGCATCCAGATCTGATTGGGAACCGCTCGGCCCGCAAAACTTTGCGGGAAGGATTCTGACTGTTGTCGTTGATCCCAACCATCCTGAAACCTTGTACGCCGGGGCGGCAAGTGGTGGTCTTTGGAAATCCACCGATGATGGGGCGCATTGGAACTACCTATCCACGGGGATGCCCGTTTTGGGAGTTTCTAGCATTGTGATCAATCCCGATAATTCAAATGAGATATACATCGGTACGGGCGAAGTCTATGGTGATTTTGATCCCGATGATAATTTACCAAATCAAAATACGGGGCAGGGATATACCATTCGCTACCGTAGGGGCACTTACGGCATTGGTATTTTAAAAACTACAGACGGTGGACTGACTTGGGCATATAGTTTGGATTGGTCGCAAGCCGCCGAGCTGAAGGGGGTGAATACCCTCCAAATGTCGCCCCAAAATTCATCGGTACTTTATGCGGGTACAACCGACGGATTGTTCAGATCGGAGGATAGCGGCACGACTTGGGAGAATATTTTGAACTACCCCAACGTGATGAACATCGCCATGCACCCTACCAACGAGGGAGAGATGCTAATAGGTGTAGGCAATTTTGCGAGCAATAGTAGCGGAGTTTATCGAAGTGAGAATGGCATCAATTTTTCGCTCGTCGGGCTACCTAGCTTTACCGGAAAAGTAATGTTAGACTACGCTCGGTCAAATCCAAATGTAGTTTACGCGAGTGTGGGAAATTACGATGAGACCGTCGGGCTTTACCGATCTACGGATGCGGGGGTCACTTGGTCACTAGCGAATGATTACGATTACGCTAAGTACCAAGGTTGGTATTCGCACGACGTAGCGGTCAATCCGAGCAATGCGTCAATTGTGCTAGCGGGGGGAATCAATGTGTACCGTTCCGTAAATGATGGCGACCCATTGATCGCTGAATCCGATTGGTTACTTTGGAATTTATCGGCCTTTCCGATTGAAGGGCCCGAGCAACCTCCCGGAGATTTTATCCACGCCGATATTCACGATATTCTTTACCATCCTTCCGTTCCCCATAAGATTTACGTTGCTTCCGACGGAGGCGTTTTTAAAAGCGACAACGACGGGTTGGATTTTGTGAGCATCAATACGGGATTACAGACTGCGCAGTTTTACCAAAATTTTTCCTCCTCCATGACTGACGAAAATTTCGCCATGGGCGGATTACAAGATAATGCCACGGCCGTTTACCGAGGTGGTCTTGCTTGGGAAAGAAAAATTGGTGGCGACGGCTTTGGAACTATCATTGACCCCAACGATGATCGAAATGCGTGGGGATCATTGTACTATCTGCGTCTATTTTTTTCCAATGATAAGGCCGAAAATTTTGGCACTAATTCGGGGGTACTGCCGGGATGCTTCGGAGTGGATCCCGGCTGCAAATGTAATTTCTCAGCGCCGATCACTTTCGCTCCGAGTAGTGCCGATTTAAAAATCTACGGTGCTTCCAACATTGTATATACTATCACCAATGGAACTACACGGACAGCAACCAACGGCGGTAATCCGCTCGATGGCGATAATCCTGTCAACTGCATTCACGTTGCTCCTACGAATGAAAATCTAGTATTTGCGGGGACTTCGTCGCTCTACACTTCGCCTGCTAAGTTGTTTAAAACCTCCAACGGAGGAGACTCGTGGGAAGAAGTGACCAATGGGTTGCCCGATAGATTTCCGATGGACATTAAAATTGATCCCTGTGACGAAAATGTGGTTTACGTCGCACTCGGCGGTTACGATCTGACGCATCATATTTTCAAATCCGTGGACGGCGGCAGCACTTGGAATGGAGTAGGGGAGGACTTACCCGACGTACCCACCAATGCCATTTTTATTGATCCAGAAAATACGAATCACATCTACGTGGGCAACGACATCGGCGTTTTTGCTTCCACGGACGGAGGAAACACTTGGTCTAATTTTTCTTCTGGGCTGCCCGATGCGTGTATGGTCATGTCGCTAGGGTTTACTGCCGCCACGAGGAAGCTGCGGGTAGCGACCCACGGCAATGGTGCTTACGAAACGGATTTACTTTTTTCCCAACAAAATTTTGTGGCTAAAACAGCGACTTTAGCGGAATGGTACCTCGATGATTTCGAAGTGAGTTTTGCGGACGAGCCGAGTGCTTGTATTTTCCAACAATGCTTTTACACCGTTCGGGATTTCGACGGAACAGCGTGGCGAGGGAATCATCTGCGTGGATTTATTTCCGAAAATTTTGCGCAACCTGATTTGAATTCAGCGTGGACAGAGAGTGCTGGATCATGGGAAATTCAAAACGAAACATTGAAGCAGACCAACACCGCTCACCAAAATACCCAACTCAATATCAACCTTACCCAAGAAGTGACGACGCCTTTTTTATACCATTTCAAGCTAAAATTTGATAGTACTGGAAATGAAAAAAGAGCGGGTGTTCACATCTTTGCGGATGACTTGGCGCAGGAACATCGGGGCAATTCCTACCTCATCAATTTCCTAGAAAATTACGATCAGGTTCGGGTATTCAAAACCAATGCGAACGGCGATTACGTTACCCTCGATACCAAAGGATTTCCCATCTTACCCGACGAATGGCAGGATATAAAAATTACCTACGAACCTTCCGTGGGGCGCATTGGGGTTTTTATCAATGAGACGTTGGTCGTCCGATTTGTGGACGACGAACCGCTACAATCGGGCAATGGATTTTCTCTACGAACAGGGGCAGCGAGTGTCGCTTTTGATGACATTTCGGTTTACAGAGGAAGGGATTGTTCGGGGACGGTGGCTATTGATTATGGGCTTAGCGGAGACTGCCGCTATGAATCTCCCAACGAGACTACCTTTGTCTGCGGCATACAATCTATCGGCTACTCTAACAATCGAGGATGGACCTCGGCGGATACTTCCGAGGTCAAAATTGGACAACACGAAATCATGGTAGCTGGAAATATTATGACCGAAGATGGTGCGTTTGTAAAAAATGTAAACGTCTTGTTGGAAAACGGGGGTGCAGGAAATACCCTGACCAACGAATTTGGGGTATTTCAATTCAATGCCATGAGCGGAACTTCTTTTGACGTTCGTCCCGAGAAATTAGACGGCGTAAAAAACGGAGTGAATACCTTCGACATGGTACTGATTCAAAAACACATTTTGGGCATCGAACTACTGGACTCTCCCTACAAATTGGTGAGTGCCGATGCTAACAACAATGGACTCATCACCGCTTTTGATTTGGTAAAAATAACCGCCGTAATTTTGGAGATCGAATCCGAATTTCAAAATAATACATCGTGGCGATTTGTTCCCAACGATTACGTTTTTCCCAATGCCCTTAGCTTGGTTAATTTCCCAGATAAAAGAACGATTCACCAAGCACCCGGCGACCAAACGGAACTAGATTTTGTCGCCATGAAAATTGGCGATGTCAATGCTAGTGCTCAACTCCAACTGGCTGATAATCAAGCTGATACGAGAATTGACGAGTACCTGACTTTTATGTTGGAAAATAAAAAACTAAAGGTCGGGGAGGAAGTCGTCGTACCATTTATAACAAAAGATTTCCAAAACATTGCGGGTTATCAGATGTCGCTAAATTTTGATGCAAACGCTTTGAGTTTTGTGGAAGCTACGGCTAATCCTATTGATAATTTCCCGAAGGAAAATTTCGGAATATCGAAAGTGGAGGAGGGGAAATTATTGATGAATTGGGTAGCTGGAAAACCCATGAACTTGGAGGATAAAACAAAAGTTTTCCAAATTGTTTTTAAAGTAAAAAAGGCGGGAACATTATCTGATCATCTTAACGTAGTGGACGCAAACTTGCGAAGCGAAGCCTACGATCAGGATAACCAATTTTTACGGATTCGATTTGATTTCAAAGCACCCATTGACAATATCTTTTCCGATGTACAATTTTCTCCAAATCCATTTACCTACCAAACCCAACTCACCGTCGGAAGTGAACAAGCAGCAATGGGCGAGGTATTTTTCTTTGATGCAAGTGGAAAGTTGCTCCAACAAATTGAAGTAGCATTTCGGGAAGGTACTAACCAAGTCCCGATTGATTTTAGTGAAATCAATTATTCGGGATTGATTTTTTACCAAATAAAAAGTGAGCACGGAGAGGCAAGTGGCAAGCTAGTGAGGCTTTAAGATGGTACGGAAAAATATTTTTCTCATCGGAACTTTCACTTGCTATTATTGTTTAAAACTCCGTTCACGGAATTTGTAGAAATAGAAAAAGCGCAACATGCAACTAGAGCCAAAAGACCTTTACGAAAAGGTAGAATTTGATAAAGTAATTGAATTGTTACAAAAAGAATGTCTGGGAGAACTAGGAAAAGTAGCTATTCAAAATTTGCCCATCCACACCAACTCCGATAAGATTAGATTACTTCTACTGGAAGTGAGTGAGTATAAATTGAGCATCGAAGAGAACGATCATTTTCCGATGACTGCTTACGAAGATTTGGAAGAAGATCTCAAGCATTTGGCCGTCGAAGGTTCAGTTTTGACCACCGAAGGCTTACAGCGTATCAATACCATTTTGCGGTCGCTGCAAGCTATTTTTAAATTTTTCAAAAAAACTAGGCAGGAGATTTATCCTCAATTGTATTTGATTATTCGAGACGTGGTTTTTGATGAGGAATTGATCAAAGCTATCGAAAGTGTGATTGACGAAGAGGGCAATATCCGACCCGATGCTTCGCCCGAACTGCTTAAAATTAGTAAAGGCATCGCGTCCAAAAACAAAGAACTCGATAAAGTTTTTCGATCCGTCATCAATAAATACCGCAACCAAGGTTGGCTAAGTGACAACGTGGAAAGTATCAGAAACGGCCGACGCGTGTTGAGTGTGCCTTCCGAGCACAAGAGAAAAATCAGAGGAATTATCCACGATGAATCCACTACGGGAAAAACTGCTTTCATCGAACCCGAACCCATCATCGAAATCAACAACGATATTTTTGATTTAGAAACCGAACAGCGGCGAGAGATTTATCGGATTTTAAAAACGCTAAGTGCTACCTTACGACCCTACGTTTCGCTTTTGCGCACTTACCAAGCGGTGATGATCAGATACGACATCATCCAATCCAAAGCTCGCCTTGCGGTAAAAATGAACGCCTTCCAACCCAAGCTCAAAAAGCATCCTCACTTCGGAATTTTAAATGCTTTCCATCCGCTGCTTTTTTTGAAAAATAAAGAAATCAATAAAAAGACGGTTCCATTTGATTTAGTTTTTCACGGGAAAAACAGAATCCTCGTTTTGTCGGGGCCCAACGCAGGAGGAAAATCCGTAACGATGAAAACGGTGGGCTTGATCCAACTGATGTTGCAGGCGGGTATGCTGATTCCCGTTCATCCTGAATCGGAGATTGGGGTGTTTAAAAAAATGTTTGCGGACATCGGCGATCAACAATCTTTGGAAGATGACTTGAGTACTTACAGCTCACGCCTGAATAATATGAAAACATTTATAGACGCTGCTGATCGGGATACTTTGGTTTTGATTGATGAGTTTGGTTCGGGTACTGATCCCAAAATTGGTGGAGCTATCGCCGAAGCGATTTTAAAAGAATTGAATCAGCGAAAAGTCTTTGGGGTCATCACCACGCACTATTCCAATTTGAAAATTTTTGCCTTCAACACTTTCGGCATCGTCAACGGTTCGATGACTTTTGATAAAGATAATCTGACCCCAACTTACGAAATGAGAGTGGGTCGCCCCGGGAGTTCTTACGCATTCGAAATTGCAAAAAAAACGGGACTGAACAAAAAAGTACTCAGCTACGCTAGGCACAAAACGGGCAAAAACGAAAAGGCAGTTGACCAACTTTTGATTGATTTACAAAAAGAAAAACAAGAACTAGAAGAGCAGTTGCAGAAGATGCAAGATCGAGAGAAAAAGCTAGAGCGATTGATTAAAAACTACGAAAACCTCCACAAAGATTTGGAGTTCAAACGCAAGAAGATCAAGCTGCAAAGCAAAGAGCAGGAGCTACAACAGGTAGCTAGGGAAAACAAAAAATTCGAAAAACTTATCAGAGAAATCAAGGAAGAGAAGAACCTCGAAAAAGCGAAAAAGCTAGCGGCAACGGTGCGCGCGCAACGATCAGAATTGGTAGATAGCGTGGACGAACTGCGGGAAAAGGTTTACTACGAACCCACCGAAGCCAAAGCTAAGGATGCTCAAATCAAAGTTGGCGATTACGTCAAGTTGCGAACGGGTGGGGCTACGGGAACGGTCGAATCTATCAACAAAGGTAAGGTCATCGTCCTGATGGGCTTGATGAAAATGACTGCCAAACTAAAAGATTTGATCCCCGCCAAACAGCCCTTGGACATCGTGGATTCCAAAAGGGTAAAAACCGACACCATAGAAACCTCCATCAAATTTGAATCAAAAATGGACATTCGGGGCTTGACAAAAAGTGAAGCGTTGCGGTTGATGGAAAGTTTTTTGGATAAGGCGTTAATGAGCAATGCCACCCACGTCCGCATCCTGCACGGTAAGGGAACGGGCGTTTTACGAAATGCCGTACGAACGAAACTGAGGGAATACAAAGATTCGATTGCCGAGATTTATCATCCCCCGAGAGAGCAAGGGGGCGACGGAATCACGGTGGTGCAGTTTGAGTGATCGGATGCTTTTGCACCCTTTTGGACATACTCTTACTTCATCTTCACTTCTAGTGTTGCACTATTTTTTTTCTTGGACGCAACGCCGACAGATCGCCAAGCGCTATCTCCTTCTCCCACCTCTATATTATAATTTCCTGGTTGTAAAACTTTAGGTTGGTAAGTGTTGCCGTGAATGCGGAGTGAAGAGACGACTTCGTTGGTAAAACTTTTTCTGATGGTCACTACTTGCTCGGCTTTGGATATTTTTAGGGTAGGCAGTTCGTAGCCATCGTTGATGTTAAAATTATCCATTTGTGAAATGGTAATCGGCCAACCTTTGTACTGTTTACTCTTCGGATCAGTAATGTCAATATTTCTGCCCCAACATTCAAAAGTGATCGTGCGGTTAGGTTTTGAATATTTTACGACCCCGAAGCCAGCCGCGCGGGTAGATAATTTTCCGCCTTCTTCGATTTCGGGTAGCGTAGGATTAGCCACGGCGTGCATGGTCATTTTGTTATGAAAACCATCCAAAAACTCCCCCGTGTAAGTAGGGCTATTGGGGGTTCTATTTTTTCCCGGCACTTCGGGATCCCACCAACGCAACCAGTAATTCGCAATGGACGGCACACAAAAAGAATAGCCAGCATCGTCCCAATCCTCGATACCGTGTTTGATGACCGTACCTAAGTGTTGGTCGCCCGCTACCATGCAAGCAAAGCTTTTGCGAATGATGGCTAGGGCTTTGTTTCTTCCCGTCTGTGGCCAACCATTCGTATCAAAATCAGCGTAAACCTCCTGTCCGTATTTTCCAGAAAAATTATTAGCCATCGCAAAGATGGTCTGTGAAAGTACGGTTTTCATTTCCGCATCTTCCCAGTCGGTTGTCCATTGCTCTAAGAAATGCAATTGTCGGTCGCCTAGCAGCTTGGCATCCTCTACGTCAAACTGAAGTGGGTCAACGTTGGGTTCTAAAATTGCTTCCAACAATTTGCCATCGTGGCTGATAACTCCTTCCAAGCCCGATTTGAATTTTCTGTCCTCGACGATGGCAAAACTGATACCGCCCCATTTTAAGTCGGTGTAGTAAACCCCAATACCTCTATCAATCGGAGTAGGATCAAAAGGATCGGGCAGATGACTCGTCTGCGCTCTTTCTACTTCTTGGACGTATTCTATCGGCATGTAAAATCCGCCCGAGATTCCTCTCCTTGCTCTGGCTTTTTTTCCGGCTGCGCCCCAGATGTTAGCTTGACCGACATCGTGGTCGTCAGGAATTGCGATGGTTGGAATATCTCTGATGATGTCTCCGAAGTCCCTCCCAAATTTTAACCAATACAAATAATGTGCACTGTGGTCGTAAACCTGATCACCCGAAAAAAACAATAAATCGGGTTGGAGTTTTTTGATGTTATCTACAATGTCCTGTCGGGAGATGTCTCCACCTTGTTTTGGGTAAATAGAATTTCCCGTAAAAGCGACCATCACAAATTCGTCTTCGTCCACGGGATTTTTCTGAATGGTACCTTCGTAGAAAGCAGTATTATTATGTACCACTCGGTATCTTTTTGTTTGGGTATCGTCCCAATTTTCGATGCGAAAAGGAGCGGTGTAACCGGGGTAAATGATTTCCGCTTTTGCTCGCTGTACCCATTTGCCATTTTCCTCAATTTCCAGAGTTGCTTCGAATGGTTCGAAGTCCACGATGGGATAAAACTGAGCCGTTAATTTTAAAATATTCTCGTGAACGGTGTAAAGCGCAAAACATATCCTATCTTTGGGCAAAATGTTATCTGGTAAGCGAATCAGATCATCCCCCTGACCTTGTGCCTTGAGTGAAATCAGTAGGATAAAAGCGAATAGTAGGTTTCTCATTTTGATATTTTTGTAATAATTAAAAAACTTCTTTCGGGAGCAATTTAATGGAATGATGAAGAAAAATAATACAACATATCGTTATTCATTACCTGTTCATTTTTTGTCTAGGGTGCATTAATTTGAATAAGGGCGCAATGCCTAAATGTTTTTCTAATTTGGCGGCGCAATTTACAAATTTTTGGGAGGGAAAAAGAAAGGGGAGAAGCGTCCTGCAAAGCCCGCAAATTTTACACACTAATCTAACGGTTGCCCCTTTATAATTAGAATTAATTAATCGCTTCAATCCAAAAATTCTATAAATTTAGCGAAGCTGAAAATTCATCTATTTTTATTTTTATCAAAAATCAACAAAACGAAAATTCAATGTTAGCAAGTTTTTACGAAGGCAATCATACCTTTTCTGTTTCCGAAAAAAATATAGATGCGCCCCTATCAGGGGAAGTTCAAATCAAAGTAGCTTACTGTGGTGTCTGCGGAACTGATGTACACATTTATCACGGAATGATGGACAAGCGCGTAAACATTCCCGTCACCATCGGACACGAAATGTCAGGTGTCGTCGAGGCGGTGGGTGAAGGAGTTACTGGTTTTCAAAAAGGAGAAAAAGTAGTCGTGCGCCCGCTCGACAACCGTGGAGAAAAACCCTCCGACAAAGGATACAGCCATATTTGTAAGGATCTGAAATTTATCGGAATTGATAGTCCTGGGGCGATGCAACAATATTGGAATGTACCCGCATTCACGTTGCACAAACTTTCTGATGCCACAGATTTAAAACTAGCCGCACTCGTAGAACCCCTATCGGTAGCTTGCCACGATGTGCGTTTGTCTAATTTGGTCAAGGACGAAGTAGCCGTAGTGTTGGGCGGAGGGCCCATCGGATTATTAGTAGCAATGGTAGCCAAGACCAAAGGCGCAAGAGTCATCATTTCGGAAGTCAATCCCGTACGGTTGGAGTTGGCGGAAGAAATGGGTTTCGAAACGGTTAATCCCGCCACTACCGACGTCATTGAATTTATGGAAAAAGCAACCGACGGTCGCTTAGCCGATGTGGTCTTTGAGGTAGCAGGCGTACAACCTACCGTTGACCTGATGACCGAGATTGCGGGTATCCGTGGGCGTATTGTTATGGTAGCGATTCACGGTCAACCTAAACCCGTTAATCTTTTTAAATTTTTCTGGAAAGAACTCCAATTAATTGGCGCAAGGGTTTACGAAGAGGAAGACTACGAGGAGGCTATTGACCTTATCACCAAGAATGAACTACCCTTCGAAAAGATGATCACCAAGGTAGCCCCCTTAACTAAGATTCAAAATGTATTCGAAAACATTGATAAGAATCCTGATGGCATGAAAGTGTTGTTGGATTGCCAACAATGACCTTGAGAGAGGAGTGATGAGTTTGTCCTACGCCTTAGGTTTCCGAACAGGGATAATTTTAAATTCATAATTCACAACTTGCCCGATGCAGGTGGGTTAGGGTTGTACAAAGTTTTTTGAAGTTTTGGGAAAAGTGTTTTGTTGG
>JBCCJE010000009.1:0-19661 GCA_039027925.1 Bacteroidota bacterium | reverse complement strand
TTGTAATTATATTGTTATTAACTATTTATTTTTTGAAAAAAGAAAGTCCTACGCCTGAAATTATCAGCCTCAAAAATTGGAAAGTAACCACCGAAAGTGCTTTTCGAAAAGATCAGATGCGTTTTGAGAGGGTTAGGAAAGCCTACGCAGAGAAGGAAGTATTTATCAAAAAATTGCTGACTTCTAAAGGTATTCACTCGTTTGACTATGATCTTTTTTTAAGGGCATTTAAAAAAGAGGAAATTTTAGAAGTGTGGATAAAAGAAAAATCGAATACCTCCTTTCGATTATTGACATCTTATACTTTTTGTAAAAATTCTGGTAAGCTCGGCCCTAAAAGAAAAGAGGGAGATCACCAAATTCCGGAAGGACTTTATCGCATCAATCACTTTAATCCTAAGAGTAATTTTTTGCTGTCGCTCAGGGTCAATTACCCTAATGCATCCGATAAGGTTCTAAGTCATCCCACCACTCCGGGAAGTGACATTTACGTACACGGAGGATGCCAGACGGTAGGTTGTATTCCCATCACCAATGAAAAAATTCAAGAGTTATACATTTTAGCAGTAGAAGCCCACGAGGCTGATGCACCTATCTCAATTCATATTTTCCCGACTAAAAACTGGAGCGAGATTCTGAAAGTGGATCATCCTCATTTTGCTTTTTGGAAAAACCTAAAGGTAGGGTTTGATTTATTTGAGGAAAATAGGACTATATCAGCGTTTGAAGTTTCAGAAGATGGGGCGTATAAATTTAGATAGTTTACGCTATGCTCGCTTTAAATAATTTTTCACCTTCTGTTGTTCTGCTTCCTTAGTCTCTTTATCTTCTGAAATAATAAACTCTTGCTTTCTAATCATTAATTTCCACCAAAGCTCTGATTCAATTAGACTTGCCGAATGTTTCTCCAGACGATAAGCTAGTTCAATGTTTGGTTCTTCCTTATCGTTAATTATTCTACTCAGCTTCGTGTAATGAATAGCTAAGTCATTAGAAGTCTCCTTTCTAGTCCTTTTTACTATTCGGATGTACTCTGCTAAGAATTTTCCAAAAGTATGTTCAAATGAAAAGACGCCTTTTTTGAGGTAGTCTTCGATTTGAATTCTAAGCCTCATAACATCAGCTAGGATTCTATCTTGATCTGAAGTTTCTGCCAGTTTTTTTAATCTGATATGCTTCATTTCCTCCTCTAATTCTTCTTTTTCTCGCTTAGTCAAATCTGCAGGAATAAACGTGGAATCAACGATTTCTTCATCCGTATATTTAGCTTTTAGTTTTTGATAAATTTTTTCGTATCTCATTGGTTACAAATATTTTTTAATTAAAAAAATTGCTTCTTCCTGCTCAATAGCTAGCTGTCTTCCGTATTGACTAAAGCCATACTTATTTGTGTATAAACTGATGAGTTTAGTTTTGGGTGTGAGCGAAACAAACCCTAAATAGCCTTTATCAAAAGACATTCTCGCTGCAAACGCAAGCAGGCATCCCGCTATCCTATCTATTTGTTTATCTTTTCCTTTATTTTCGTTAGAACTTTCAATAAGGTTAATATGGATTCTAAATTCTTCTGGAAAATTAAGAAGAGAAATTAGACCTAATATGGAAGCATTTTCTTCGTTAGCTTCTACTATTTTAAATACATGATTATCTTTTTCTTTTGACCAATTGAATTCAAATCGCTTTGATTTTCGGAGAAGTTCGAACTCATTTTCGTTAAGTTCAATGATTTCTGCCTCGAATTCATGCTGGCTATTGAGGTCTAGTAGTTTCATTTTATAAACAAATATTTTATAAATATCGTAAACTTATTTTAAAGATTCAAAATACTTATATCAAAAAAACTACTTCCGGAAACAAAATCACCATCAACAAAAAGATGACTTGAATGATAACAAAAGGGATGATGCCTCGGTAGAGGTGCCCCGTGGTAATCTCGGGTGGTGCGACACCTTTTAAATAGAAAAGCGAAAATCCGAACGGAGGGGACAAAAACGAAGTTTGGAGATTCAACGCCAACAAAATACCAATCCAAATTAGGTTCATCTCGTAGGCTTCAAAAACGGGCGCAACAACCGGGACGATGATAAAAATGATTTCGATAAAGTCAATAAAAAATCCCGCAACAAAAACAACCAACATCACTAACAATAAAAATACATTTGGTGAAAGGTTAGACTCTTCAATCAAATTCACCAGATAAATATCTCCTCCCAATTCTCTAAAAACAAAAGTAAATGTCGTAGCACCCAGCAAAATAATAAACACCATGGTGGTCAGATGAGTGGTCTCTTGCATGACGGCTTGGAGAATTTTGATATTGAATTTTCCTTGTGAAATAGTAAGAATAGTTGCCCCTAATGCCCCAATGGCAGCCGCTTCGGTGGGTGTCGCATCCCCTGACAAGATAGATCCTAGTACCGCTACGATCAAAACGAACGGCAATAAAAATGCTTGGACTAATTTTTTGGTAAAATCATTCTTGCGAAATGCCCGGATTTCTTCTTCCGGAATACTTGGAGCGGCCGCTGGATTGCGATAGGCAAAAATAAAAATGTAAAGAATATAACAACACACTAACAAAATACCAGGCAAAAGCGCCGCCTTAAATAAGTCTCCAACGGTAACGCCGAGCATGTCTCCTAACAATACTAATACAACGGAAGGAGGGATAATTTGCCCCAGCGTACCCGACGCCGCAATGGTGCCAGTAGCCAGTTCTGGTTGGTATCCTCGATTGAGCATGGTGGGTAGGCTGATTAATCCCATTGTAATCACGGTGGCACCGACGATCCCCGTCGAGGCTGCTAACAATGCTCCTACGACTACTACGGAGATAGCCAGTCCCCCTTTTATTTTTCCAAACAACATGGCCATCGTCTCCAACAGACTTTCTGCCAATCCTGATTTTTCCAACATAATGCCCATGTAAACAAAAAGTGGGACGGCCAGCAAAACGTAATTAGTCATTGTTCCCATGATGCGAGAAGGCAGCATCGTGAAGTCCGCTAAGTCCAAAAATAGCAAAGCGTAAATCGTAGAAATCCCTCCGAGGGTAAAGGCTACGGGAAATCCGTAGAGGATCAATAAAAAAATGCTGATAAAAAGTAGGATTGCTAAAATGGCCATGATGATTTTTCGTTTCGTTTTGTTGTCTTAGTTTTTCTTTGGAGTGTTATCATTTAATTTCAAAATCGAGTCAGCCATCAAGGCGAGTGCTTGCAATAACAATAAACTTACACCTACCGTAATTGCAAATTTTATGATAAACCTAAAAGGTAATCCATTAGGATTGGGAGAGCCTTCCAATATTTTGTAAGATCCTAGCGCATAATCAAACGACACTCCAATAATCAGTAAACACCAAGGGATTAAAAAAATTAGCGAGCCAATGAGGTTGACCAAAGCCTTATCCTTTGTCGAAAATTTTGCGTAGAACAAATCCACGCGCACGTGCTTATCGTGCTTTAGTGTGTAGCCAGCAGCTAGTAAAAATATGAGAGAAAAAATATGCCATTCGAGTTCGGGCATCCACACGGGTTCGGTGTTCCAAATAATTCTCCCAAGCACTCTACCGCAGACCAAGACGACTAAAACCGTAGTGAGCCAAGCGGTAACCTTTCCTACATTTTCGTTGATTAGGCTGACAATACTGACAAACCTTTTGAGTAGATTTTCCATGATTAATCTATTATTCTATTTTCAAGAAAAAACTTAAAAATGTGTTGATGACCAAGATGGGAAAAATGTAGTCCGTCTCCAAATAAATATAGATCCTTATGATTGCGCTCTTCATTTAGTAAATGATTGAGAGGTGAAAAACATAATAATACGGAATTGATTTAGTTATTTCGTATATTTCGCAAAATGGGAAAAGCATTAATCTATAAAGAAGAAATAAAAGAGGATAGTACTACCTTATCAGAATTATTTCGAAAAGCAAAGGATTCGAAAAACCGAGATCGCTTACGATTTTTATTATTGCTGAAATCAGGCGAGGTTAAGATTCAATCCGCAGCAGATATGGCGATTAAGCTAGGGGAACGCCAATCTCAAAATTTATGGCGAAAAAAAAACAGGAGGTTTAGAAGCCTTATTACTTAAACCTCAAAGAGGTCGTCGTAGCAAACTGAGTGAAGCACAAATATCAGATTTGGAGGAACGCTTAAAACAGGATGATATACAATTTTTGGATGAAGCATCAGAATTGGTAAAGCAAGAATATGGAGAAAGTTATACTCGCTCAGGTGTATTCCGATTATTTAAACCCATGAAAGTCAAGAAGAAAACGGGGCGACCAGTAAATATCCGTCAGGATGAAGAAGACTTAGTAGATTTTTAAAAAAAAATACAAGGAATTAGCATAACCTTATTAGGAGCGTATTTTTTACGAAGATGAAATGCGAACTGAGACACGTACAGAACTTAAGCGTCGGTGGAGATCAAGTGGACATGAACCTATCGCCAAAGTCAAATAGGTTACCAATTTACATACTTATATGTAGCTCTTAACCCCTATACTGATCACCTCATTGCGCTACTGCTGCCCAATATGACTAAAAATTGTTTTAGCATTTTCGTGGAGCATTTTGAAAAGGAAGTCCAACCAATTTACGGAACGCAAAAGACATTACTTATCGCAGATGGGGCAAGTAATGATCAACAGGATGCTATTAACAGTAAACGGATTAAACTTGTAAAGCTACCCGCAGCTTGTCCCGAATCAAATCCAGTTGAGCGTTTTTTTGAAGCGCTTAGGACTCAAATTAGTAACAAAGTATTCGACGATGTTGAAAGCGTAGAGGATTTTCTCTGTAAAATTTTGAGAAAATATTTTGATGAGCCAGACACAGTTATTCAACTAACCTGTTTTCCTTATATACAAAATGACTAGATCAATTCCGTATAATCTACAAATCCAGCCAGTAGTTAATTTTCATCACCAATGCTCGGTCTTTGATACTCAGGTCTCCCGATCTGTAATTCTCTGTGTAAACGAGATAAATATCAGACATCGGCTTGAAGCGCCAATTGAATCTGCTATTGATGTTGAAGTTGTTCGTTTGCGTGTTGTACTGTAAGAAGGTGGTGAAGAAAAGATTTCGATTAAAAGAAATTTAAACTTTTGAACCTACCAAAGTGAATTTCGCTTCGCCGTAGCTATCCGGAAATCCTGTGAGATTTTGTTGGGAAAAATTAAGGCTCGTCGTAATAAAATCCTGAAAGCGATAATTGACTTCTCCCCTGAAGTCAAAACGATTACCCATGTACTCTCCCCCAAATCCGAGATAACCTTTCCAGTACAGCGGTTTCAATTTTCCAGAATCATAAAGAACAGAAAATTTTCGGTTAGGATAATTTCCTACATCAAAAGCAGTAGCTAACCCATCCAACGTAAAAGGAAAAAATAGCCGAGGCGAAAGATGCGCCGTGGTAAACGTTAGCTCACTCATATCCAAAAATCGGAAAATCAACTTCAAGTCCGCAACGTGCTCTTGGTAGGAAAAATCTTTTTTGTCCGTAAAAATATCAATGTCGTATTTCACACTTATAAAGTCGAGATTGTTATTTTTCTTTTTATTGAAAAACCGATAATAGCCATTACTCCTTACTTGATGATAGCCGATCCTAAAAAGAGAATCCCTAAACTCGTGCCACAGTCGAGGTACGTAACCCATGTCGGTCATGTAGTTTTCGTGAACAGCATCAATACCAAAAAAGATGGTTGCCTTCCTAGTTTTGTATCTGATTTTCGTGTCGTACGAGAAGCCACCATTGTTTTTAAAATCAGAAGCAGCATAGTGAAGAAAGGATTTTCCCGTCCAAAGTGAATTGGGTGATCTAAAGTCAAACTCTACGCCTCCCACCCGATTGAAGTTTTTGTGATCAATATAATATCCCTCCACACCCTGCCGATTCGCAACGAACGCCGTCAACGCCGAACCACCCATCAGCGTTTTCTGAATGGCTGCTATGGAATAATTTTGACTCTCGGTTCCGATGGTTGCTACTGGATCCGTCTGAATACTCATCACCCCAATCTGAACATCCTTTTTGATTTTGCCACTTAGGCGAGCACCGAAGTGAATTTTCACAGGATTCTCTCCCGCACTTCCAATCCTTCTCGAGAAGTAGGGGCGAACACGACTATTGCCTAACCCCGAAAACAAATCGCTATTATCCAGAAAGAGTAATCTTTTTTCTGGAAAAAATAATTCAAAGCGATTCAGATCAATGACTTGCTGATCTACTTCTACTTGCGAGAAATCTGGATTAATGGTGAAGTCGAAATTGAGAGAAGAGTTGAGCGCAACTTTTGCATCCAGCCCTACTCGGGGTTTGAGGATGGTGCTGGTGTTGTCGGTAAAAGATTTTTCCGTTCGAATGGCATTGTAGGGAACAATGGTGATTTTTGAATTTTGCGGAGGAGGAGGTTTTTGCCATTGAATTTTCCCAGCTTGCGCTAGGGTAGCAATATCGAATCCTCGCGTTACGGGCGACCAAGTGGACACCTCATTGTTGGCAAGATCGTTTCTCGCAAAATTCACCCCCCACGTAAAATTATTGTTAGAAAATCGTAAAGTCTTCAAGGGAATTTTAATCTCCACCGACCAGTATTTTCTATCAGGACTTTGATGAACTTCCGCAAACCACTTTCCGTCCCAGTTGAGTTGTATCCCTTTGTTTCCTCCCCTCGGAATGATTCCGTCTAGTTGGACTCCCTTGACGTTTACCCCAAATGCCATTCCGCCCGAAGCGTCGTTGAACAAATCAAGGAATACCATGAAGGCATCGTTTTCTCTGAAATCAAAATCTCGTTTGAGTGATTGCACAACGTAGCCGCTGGTATTTGAATTTTTGCAGATTGCTCCGATGTAAAGGTATTGTTGGTCAAATAGAATTTTAGCCGTGGTTTGCGATGAGGCCTGAAGAGAATCAAAAGGGTAGTGCATTTGAAAATCCTTGGCGGGAGTAGTTTGCTTCCAAGCTAGTTCATTCAGCTTTCCGTCCAATTTTATTTTTTGAGTAATCTGTTGTGGAGAAATATACCGATCCTGCCCTAAGACAGTACACACTATCAAGAGCAACCAAAAAGTGATAGAACTTTTAAGTTTCCCGAACAAAATCTGGTCTTTTGATTTCCAACCGAAAATCAGGGTTGTTAACAATTAAGAAAATCATATTTGATAAATACATATGCGATTTATCAAATTAATCTTCTTCTATTTTCTCACGTTTTTTGTTGATCGAATGAAAGCCTAAGCTCTCATCGTCTTAGACCAACCATATCGGAAAATGATAAGGAGTACAACCAAAAGCACTAAGAAATACTCAATTTTCATGTAGGAAAAAACGTAGATTCTCGTTTTCTCTAAAAACCACATGATCGCAAAAAGTACCATAATCATGGTCACGAGTCCGGAGAGTTTTCCAAAACCAGGGACAAGATCAAGGCTCACATTTCTGCGAATGAGTAATAAAGTTATAATCATGGAAATGATGGGTAGGATTTGGGTATAGACATTTAAGTCCATGATGCTGCCCCGCTCAAATAAAAATTTGTACACATTCAGCGTGACCGCAAAAATACCAGGGATGGCTACCAAGTAAATCAACGTAGCGTAGAGATAATTCCAAGGGGACAAATGACCTTCATTTTTTCCCATAAAACCAGCAATGAAAGCGGTAAGTGGGATCAACGCAAAATAGGCGATGACGTAAAAAGGATTTTCTCCTAGTAGATTAAAAAAGTCTGCGAGAGTCATAATGTTTTCCCTTAGGATGTTTACGCTATTCGAAGATAAAATATTTGCAAAAATAACACCAAACCGTAGGCGTTTTCGGTGGTCTATTTCGCCAAAGTTAGCTTTAAAAATGAATTTTCAAAAAGGGAAATAAAAAATCGGAATCTGGTAGTTTAACCAAATTCCGATTAAGCGTATTTCTAAAGATATTTTCTAACCAAAAAGTTACTTTTTCTTAGCCGAACCATTTTCGGCAGCGGCAGCTTCTACCTCTGGTTCTAAGTCTTCTGGCTCATCTTTTCCTGTAATCTTGTTCTTAATTTTTTGCTCAATTTCGAATGCGACTTCCGGATTATCTTGTAAGAATCTTTTGGCGGATTCGCGCCCCTGAGCAATCTTACTGCCCCCGTAAGCATACCAAGAACCACTCTTATCAATGATGTCGTGATCCACTCCCAAGTCAACGATCTCACCAGTTTTGGAAACGCCCTCTCCGTACATGATATCAAATAAAGCGATACGGAATGGAGGTGCTAATTTATTTTTCACCACTTTCACTTTTACGTGGTTACCCACTACGTTGCCTTCCTTGTCTTTGATCGCAGAACCCGATTTTCGAATATCCAATCGAATGGAGGAATAGAATTTTAGCGCATTACCACCCGTCGTGGTTTCTGGATTTCCGAACATCACGCCAATCTTTTCGCGTAGCTGGTTGATGAAAATACAACAGCACCCCGTTCTACCAATTGTTCCTGTTAGCTTACGCATGGCTTGTGACATTAGGCGCGCTTGTAATCCCATTTTGGAGTCGCCCATTTCTCCTTCGATCTCAGATCGAGGTACGAGGGCGGCTACCGAGTCAATCACGATGATATCAATGGCCGCAGAGCGGATTAAATTTTCGGCGATTTCGAGGGCTTGCTCACCGTTGTCTGGTTGGGAGATCAGTAGGTTTTCGGTATCTACTCCGAGTGCTTCTGCGTAGGTTTTGTCGAAGGCATGTTCTGCATCAATGAATGCTGCGATACCCCCTTTCTTCTGACACTCGGCGATGGCGTGAATAGCCAATGTCGTTTTTCCAGAAGACTCTGGACCATAAATTTCGACAATTCTGCCTTTGGGAAGTCCATTAATTCCTAGCGCAATGTCGAGGCTCAACGAACCCGTGGGAATGGTATCTACATCAACTGCGGGCTTGTCTCCCATCTTCATCACGATTCCCTTCCCGTACGTTTTTTCTAGCCTATCCATCGTCTGCTTCAAGGCTTTTAGCTTTGCTTCTTTTTCTTTTGACATTATTTTAAAATTTTAAATTGGAAACAACTTTTTGTTTAAAACGATACAAAAATAAACTTTTTGTTTACAAAAAACAAACTTAAATCCGTTCAATTTAAAAATAATTGTTTTAAATGTTTTAAAAAATCATTTCCGTGGAGGTGAAAGAATGCGTTTTCTCAAAATGAGTTTTATCGCCAACAAGATAGGAAAATTGGTTGGAAAAATAATAACTATTGATGGCGCACGTGATAGACAAAATAGGAAAAGCCCCTCATCAGATGACTGATGAAGGGCTTCGGAGGATTTTCTTTTCCCATTCATTTCTTAGTGCTGTGCCTCTACTGCGGTTTCTTTGCTGTATCGCAAAATATTTTGGATACTTTCGGGCGAAGGATTGAAAGTGACTTTAGGAAGTTGATCGAAGGATTTTTTTAATGCCTTGTACTCTTCGTAAAGATTCCAATCTGCTTCGAGCGCAAAACCAATAGCTATTGTTTCGGCAGCCGAGGTTTCTTTGTAAATGAACTTGATAAGATGATTTAGTGTAAAGTTATGCTCCATGAAGAATTTTTTGAGTGAAAAAATAAATTGTGAGTAAGTAAAAATCGTGTGTAAAAAAGACATCTATAAAACTAAAAAGCCCCAACTATTATTTTGCTAGGGCTTTCTTTTTTTTGTTAAAATTTCTCTCGTGTTTACTTGATTCGATGCCAAGTTTGGGTGCGATAAAATAAGGCAACGTACCCTCTTACTTTCAACTTATCATCACCTTCTGTCCATATTTTACAACTGTAAGTTTTGTCTTTCAGCGGAGAAAATATTTTACCACCTTTCCAAGTACTACCGCTTTTTTTCATATCCCAGATGATTTCCATCCCTACCAATGGTTTTCCTTTTCGGTCGCCACTACAGGTATTGCAGACCTCTGATTCGGGATCAAGTAGTTCAGTTATTTTACCGTGTAGCTTCCCATTTTTTTCGTAGATTTCAACGTAGGATCTTGCTTCTCCCGTTTCATCGTCAATGGTTTTCCAAACACCAATGGCCGACTGAGCCGATGAGAAAATGACCAAAAAGATGGTAAAAAATAATGTTGCGAAAATTGATTTTAAATTCATTGTAATTACGTTTTTGATGATTTATTTTTTTCGATGAGACGAGTTCGTCATTGAATGGTTACATCCCCTATTTTAACATAACAAACTCCGTCCTACGGTTATTCTGCCTTCCCCAATTCGTATCATTAGAATCTATTGGTTTAGTTTCCCCAAAACCCTTAAAACTTAATCTTTCTTTGGCGATTCCTTTTTCAATTAAAAACTGATAGACCGCTTTGGCTCGATTAGTAGATAAGACCATATTGTCTTCGGGCTGCCCCACGTTATCGGTATGTCCGTTGATACGAATTTTTAAAGACGCATTATTTTGTAGTAATTGCAACAGTTTATTCAATTCA
The DNA here is from genome assembly GCA_039027925.1 of Bacteroidota bacterium. Classification (GTDB taxonomy): domain Bacteria; phylum Bacteroidota; class Bacteroidia; order Chitinophagales; family Saprospiraceae; genus CAJQQY01. The sequence goes on along the minus strand of JBCCJE010000009.1, from coordinate 9,182 downwards.
AAAGTTGACTCTGGCTTCAATTCTGCCGAACCAGTCTCGAATAAAACATTTCTCAAAACGATAGGTGGGGAGGTTGCCTCGGCATCTTCCGAAGCATCGGCAGGTTGGTCTTTGATGGGTTGCATCCCAATTCTCAGCAAGAACGGATCTTCGATACTTTGATTTTCCTTGAGGGAAAAATTCTCTGAATGAAAAGAATATTTCTCTTTGGAAAGATTCAGCGCGTAATTTTTTCCTAAGGGCAAACAAATCAAAAACTCCCCATCGGCATCCGTAAAAGAAGAGGTGTAGGTTTCACCCGAGTTCAAATCTATGATTTCCACTTTGGCAGAGAGTTTCTTTTTTGTCTCGGCGTCAAATACGTAGGCCTGAACGTAAGTGACTGGCTGCGGGCGCGCTTCGGGATAAAGCTCAAAACTGTACAAATCAGTATGCCCTCCTTTTTGCCCAGAATCAAAAACGCTTTCGCCTTCCATAAGGGATTGCTTATCACTAGCAAAAAATGCAGTCTTTCCATCTAAGCTCAAAACGAGCGCCCCCTCACTCGCTGGAGTGTTGATCGGATAACCTAAGTTTCTGGGAGTAAACCATTCCTGCTCGTCTTTTTTTCTAGCAAAAAATAAATCGTGTCCACCCATCCCCGGATGACCGTCTGACATGAAATAAAGCGTCTGGTGGTCAGCGTGAATAACTGGAGATTGGTCATTGTAGGGCGAGTTGATTACTTCGCCAAGATTTTGTGGGTTACCACATTTTCCGTCATTCTGCCTGTGGCTGATCCAAATGTCTTTGCCTCCTTTACCGCCTTTTCTACTACTGGTAAAATAAATAGATTTTCCGTCGGCAGAAATAGAAGGTTGGGATTCCCAGGCCCTAGAGTTGATGGGAGTGCCAATATTGGCGGGAGGCGTCCATCTACCATCTCGTACTTCCGAGTAGTACAAATCGCAACTACCGTATCCATCTTTTCTATTACAAGCCGTAAAAACTAAAAACTTTCCATCGGCAGAAATGCTTTGCGCACCTTCGTTTAATTTTGTGTTGACCCCGTTGAGGGGAATCCCTTTTTGCCAAACACCATCTTTTTGGGTACTCATCATAAAGTCCTCTTGACCATAGAGTCTGGCAGTATAGATTAGTCTTTTTCCATCAGCCGTTAACGAAGGGAGATATTCAGCGTGTTGCGTATTGATATTTTCACCTAGGCTTTGGGGATTGTACGGTACTGGGTTAGCATAGGCCTCTTTCATAAAATTACAATTCCCAATATGCTTTTTTGCTTTTCTCTCTAGGGTTTCATTATTGGGCTTGGAGGTAACATATTCTTCAAAATGCTCAACTGCCTCGTCGTACTTTTTCGTTCGCATTTCTGCTAGTCCAAGGGTGTACATTACTTTTTTCTTATACGTAGAATCAATAGCTAAAACCTTTTCAAAGCCTTGCTCCGCTATTGCGTAGTTTTTAGTATCGTAGTGGATGGCAGCCCATTGGATTTGGGCATCTATAAATCGAGGCTCTTTTTTAAGGGCTTTTTCAAATTCTTTGAGGGCTTTTTTGTTCTGGCGAGCACGGGAGTATTTCATGCCCTGTTTGTAGATTTTTAATAGTTTTTCTGGGGCAGTTTTACGGGTGATGTAATCCACCTTTTCTGATTTAGTTTGAGCTGCACAAAAAATAGCTAGCATCCAACAAAAGATTATCCAAAGTATTTTTCTCATCATAATTATTAAAACGAAAGGTTTCCCAAAAACTTGTAACCCACCTAAAGTTAATACTCTAGGTGGGTTACAAGTTTACAATTTTTTATGGGAAAAAATTAGCTACGCATTGGCGCATCATGTCTAATCTGGTTCAAATCCTAAAACAATATTAAAGGTTCCGTAATCTCTCCAAGTGGCGGTTGGCCCTAAGTTGGGTTTGTCAAATCCAATACCGTAGTCAAATCCAAGCGTACCAAACATCGGGAGGAACACCCGCAAACCAATACCCGCAGAACGCCTGACATCAAAAGGATTGAAATCCTTAAAACTACTCCAAGCATTTCCTCCTTGTACAAATCCAAGCACATAAATAGTCGAACTTGGATTGAGAGAAATGGGATAGCGAAGTTCCACGGTCAATTTATCAAATACAGAAGCTCCTCCATTATTACTTGCGGGCAGATCAGTCACGTCGTACCCTCTCAATGAAATGATATCGTTACCCAAGAGTCCAAATTGCTGCCCTGCCAAACCGTCTCCTCCTAGTACAAATCTTTCGAACGGTGAGAGTCCGATGGTTTCGCTGTAGAAGCCTAGCATCCCGATTTTGATAGAAGATTTTAAGATCAAATTTCCAACGAGAGGCGTGTACCATTCTGCGTCAAATCTCCATTTGTGATATTCCAACCATTTAAAACGATCAGCATTTTCAATATCTTGAATCTCTTGGGCAGTAAGATCCACCTTTTCGCTATCATCTAACCTAAAGAAATTTTTGGATTTAAATAAGGAGTAAGGCGGTGTCAACTGAACGGTCAAAGAAAACTTTGAACCTGTTTTGGGAAATATCGGATCTACGACCGTAGTCCGCGCCAATGTACCTCGCAAACTGAAGTTACGGAAATTACCTTCGGAAAGGATAGAACCATCCTGCAATCTGAAATCCCCTCTAGCCCATCTGTTCAGGTTGAGGTTTTGCAGGTTGATCGCTCCACTCAGTACAAAGTTATCATCAGGTATTTTCAGGCGAGTCCCCAAACCAATGGAAAGATTAGTGATACCAAGGCTCTGAAAACTTGCGCTATTTTTATCCAATCCATTCGTCAGTCGGGTGTAGTAACCTGCTAAGGTAAAGGAGTTTGGTTTTTTACCACCTAACCACGGTTCGGTAAATGAAGCATTGTACGATTGGAAAAATCGTCCGTTGGTTTGAGCCCGAAGAGAAAGTCGTTGACCGTCTCCCTGCGGAAGTGGACTCCACGACTCTTTTTTCAAAATATTTCTAACCGAAAAATTATTAAAGGAAACTCCGAGCGTACCGATCACGCCACGACCTCGACCACCCCATCCCGCAGAGAGTTCTAACTGATCGGAAGGTTTTTCTTCTACGGTGTATTCGATATTTACAGTTCCGCGCTGAGGATTTACGGGCGTATTGATGCCCATGGTTTCGGGGTTAAAATATCCCAAATTGATAATCTCTCGCTGCGAACGGATGATCTGCGACCGACTAAATTTTTCTCCCGGACGAGTCCTCAGTTCTCTCCGAATCACGTGCTCGTGGGTCCTGTCATTACCAGCAATGGTTACTTTATCAATGGTCGCTTGCGGTCCTTCGTAGATGCGAATTTCTAAATCAATGGAATCGTTATCAATGGAAACCTCGATGGGATCTACCCTAAAAAACAAATAACCATTGTCCATGTAAAGTGTGGTGATGTCTCTTCCGTCCTGACTGAAACTGAGCCGAGTTTCTAATAATTCCTGATTATACACCTGCCCTTTTTCGATACCCAATACTTCGGAGAGGGTCTTGGTAGGATAAATTGAATTTCCTTTCCAAGCAATATCTCGGAAAAAGTACCGATTCCCTTCTTCGATATTTACTTGGACTTGGAGTCGTCCGTTGTCTTGTCGCCAAACACTGTCGCCGAGTACTCTCGCATCTCTGAATCCAATCTTATTGTAGTAGGCAATGATATTTTTTTTGTCCTCATCAAAGTCGTCTTTGATAAATTTAGAGGACGAGAAAATCCTTCTGCGCTCCTTGGTATTTTTCATCAGCTTGCGCAACTTCCGATCCCTCACCGTAGTATTTCCTTGGAAAGAAATGTCCTGAATTTTTACTTTTTCTTTGCGATCAATGTCAAAAACTAGACGAACCGCATTGGTGCTGATATTATCTTCTATTTCTTCCACTTTCACCTCGGCATCTAAAAATCCTTTCCCTTCAAAAAATTCTTTGATGCCATTGATGGCGTTAGTCTTGGTATTTTCTGTGATGATGCCTCCTTTGAGTAGGTGTTGGTTCACTACACCATTTAGATCATCGTGGTATTTTTTCTTCACATTTCGGTAGGAATACCGAGACAGTCTGGGACGCTCCTTCACTACGATTTCTAACATCACAATGTCGCCAATAGTCTTAGTTTGAAAAATTCTAACATCAGTAAAAAGACGTAATCGCCACAAAGATTTGATCGCTTTAGGAATATCGTAACCTCCGATTCCGATTCGGATTTTGTCACCTACTTTGAGTCCCGCAATTGACTTTAGGGCATTCTCATCGCTGTAGTTAGCACCCGTCACGGTGATACCTCCGATTTCGTATTCCTTTTGCTCTGCGTAATCTATGTTGGGAATGGTGTCGGTTGTGATTTGTCCGAGACCTTTGGGAATAAAAAAGGTGAGACAAATGATGAAAGGTAAAATATTTTTAAAACTCATTTTGTTGTGTTGTAGCATCTCTCGGTGAAAGATGTTTTTTTATCAGAATCAATCTTGAAAATTGTACGCTGGTTGATCTTAAATTACTCTTCTTATTAACGGGTAAATGTTTTTTTTCGTTGGTCTTATTTTTAACTAATAAATGTTAAATGTCTTTCACTTTACGGGTGAGGATACCTTGATCTTGAGGGCTAGCACCTCTACGAAACTTGCTCACTAGTTTTGCCGAATCTTCGCTCTCGGTTTTGATAATCTACTATGGCTTCGTACAGGTGCTCTTTGCGGAAGTCAGGCCAAAAAATAGGAAAGAACCTTAGCTCGGCGTAAGCAATTTGCCACAATAAAAAATTACTAATTCTTTGTTCGCCACTGGTGCGGATTAATAATTCTGGATCAGGGATACCCTTTGTACTCAAAGCATTGGAAAAAGCAGTTTCGTCAATTTTATCAATATCCAAATTTCCCAACTTGGCAGCGTGCGCTAATTTTTTAGAGGCTTCCAGAATTTCCCATTTTGCACTGTAATTCAATGCTAAAACCAAAGTCATACGCGTATGGTGTTTGGTTTTTTCTATTCCTTCCATCAGCGCGCGGTGGGTAGCTTTTGGTAGTCTGCTAAGATCGCCGATAGCTTGAAGCCGAATATTATTTTCTGTAAGCGTAGAGAGTTCTTTTCTCACCGTCTCAATCAGCAGCTTCATCAAAGCACTCACTTCGGTTGGTGGTCTGTTCCAATTCTCGGTAGAGAACGCATAGAGGGTCAGATACTTTACCCCGATTTCCGCTGCCGCCTCGGTTGTTTCCCTCACTGCCTTCACACCGTTCCGATGACCAAAAACTCTCAATTTGCCTTTTTGCTTTGCCCATCGCCCATTGCCATCCATGATTACCGCAATGTGTTTCGGTAAATTTTCGAGGTCTATCTTAGATTTAAAATCATTCATGTTTGATAAAAGGCTTTGAAAATTCACGCAAAGGTAAGAAAACTAAAGGAAATCAGATTGTACAAATATTGAAATGCAACAGCTTATTTATTTGCAATTTTGACCGTTGAAGAGAAGAGCACTTTGAGATCATTTCACTTTGCTTCCTTGCGGGAAGAGCGCGGTTTTATCTTGGTGTTCATCTCTTTCTTCTCTACGCGCTACTCCAAATAGTCACTTGAAATTCTAATCTTCCGCACGAAATTTGAGTGAAATTCGAAGTCCTAAAATACAACCTCTTTTATCAGAAAGAGTTAAAAGTGTTATACTTTTGTGAAATGCAAAATGAACACACCTCGACAGGTGATATAAAAATACCGAATATGAAATTCCAAGATTTTCCCTACCAACGCCCCGAGTTGGATACTTTCGTCCAAGATTTTGAGGCACTCTTAGCAGATTTTGAAAATGCTAACTCCTTTGAAGTTCAAAGTGATTTTTTTGAAAAAATAAATCAGATGCGCGAGGATTTTTCTTCCATGAATAATCTTTGTCGTATTCGTCATACCATTGATACTCGCGATGAATTTTACGAAAAAGAGAATACTTTTTTTGACGAAAACTCACCCACCTTCGATGCGCTTATCAATCGTTTTTATAAACTTATTTTAGATTCAAAATTCAGAAAACAACTAGAGGAAAAATGGGGAAGTCAATTTTTCGTCATTGCTGATTTGAGTTTGAAAACTTTCCAGCCAACGATACTCGAAGATTTACAAAAAGAAAATAAGTTGGTAAGTGATTACATGAAAATCAAAGCAACTGCCAAAATCGAGTTCGAGGGAAAGGCCTACAACTTATCCTCAATCATTCCACTAGAAACAGGCAAAGATCGAAAAATACGAAAGTCAGCCACCCAAGCAAAGTGGCATTTTTTTGAGAAAAATGCGGAGCGATTTGAGGAAATTTTTGACCAACAAGTAAAGGTTCGTCACGAGATTGCCCAAAAGCTAGGCTACAAAAATTTTATCGAGTTAGGATACGCTCGTATGCTTCGGTCGGACTACGATGCCAAAATGGTAGCTGACTTCCGACAACAAGTACTCGAATACGTTGTGCCCGTAGCTACCACGTTGTACGAGCGACAAAGAAAGAGATTGGGACTCGAAAAATTGGAGTACTACGATTTGGGATTTCGATTTGCGTCGGGCAATCCCAAACCGCACGGATCTCCAAGTTGGATACTAAATCACGCCAGTAAAATGTACGGTGACCTCTCGGCTGAAACCAAAGAGTTTTTTGATTTTATGCGGGAAAAAAATCTAATGGATTTAGTGAATAAGGAGGGGAAAGCCACGGGAGGATATTGTTCATTTATTGGAAAATACAAAGCTCCGTACATCTTTTCAAATTTTAATGGGACTAGCGGTGATATTGATGTTTTGACCCACGAGGCGGGACACGCTTTTCAAGTTTATTCGAGCAGAGAGATTGGATTGGATGAATACAATTGGCCGACCTACGAGGCTTGTGAGATTCATTCTATGAGTATGGAATTTTTTACTTATCCGTGGATGCACTTATTTTTTGAAGACGAAACGGAGAAGTACAAGTTTGCTCATCTGGCGGGAGCAATCAAATTTTTGCCCTACGGCGTAGCGGTGGATGAGTTCCAACATTACGTTTACGAGCACCCAAACGCAACACCAAAAGAGCGCAACGCCAAGTGGCGAACGATAGAGCAAAAGTATCTGCCCCACGTAGATTATGGCGATAATTTGTTTTTGGAAAATGGAGGATTTTGGCAAAAACAGAGTCACATTTTTAGTACTCCATTTTACTACATTGACTACACGCTCGCTCAGGTGTGTGCTTTTCAATTTTGGAAAAAAGATCAAGAAAATCACGCTGCCGCTTGGAATGATTACGTAAAATTGTGCAAAGCGGGAGGCAGTCAGTCCTTTTTGGATCTTGTAGAGTTGGCGAATTTGATGTCACCGTTTCGAGAGGGCTGTGTAAGAGAAGTGACAAAAATGATCGAAGACTGGCTGAATCAAGTTGATGACTCAAAATTTTAGAAGTAATGCGCAAAAGATTAACATCTAGTTCATGTGCCAACGAAAAAGATTACTTAATTTTGTTCATCTAACTTTAACTGAGGAATGAAAGAATGATAAAGAAAAAATAAGCTATCCAACTTATTCACCTCATTATCTTTCATTCCTAAATCAGAACAATCCCATTATGTATGACATCATACTAAGTTTCATTACAGCATTCACCCTGACCTATTTTGCGATTCCTTCCATCATTCACATTGCTAAGGTAAAAAACCTTTGTGACGAACCAGGTGAACGACGTGCACATACTGTTACAACTCCATCTCTTGGAGGCATTGCCATTTTTGCGGGAATGATTTTTTCCATTGTACTGTGGACTCCCTTCGATATTTTTGATGATTTGCAATATATATTATGTGGATTTATCATTATTTTTTTGATTGGCGCAAAAGATGACATCGTTCCCATATCTCCAAAAATGAAATTGGCGGGCGAACTTTTTGCGGCAGGAATCATCGTTTGGAAATCTAATGTTAAGTTGACGAGCCTCTACGGTGTTTTTGGCATTTACGAACTGCCAGAAATGCTCACGATTCCACTTTCTATTTTTATCATCATCGTTATCATTAATGCGTTCAACTTGATTGATGGCATCAACGGCCTATCGGGGAGCATTGGGACATTAATTTCTGCAGTTCTCGGCACGTGGTTTTATTTGATAGATGAAGTTGGTTTAGCATTGGTGGCCTTTGCGTTGGCGGGTGCTTTGATTGCATTTTTAAAATATAATTTTACCCCCGCAAAAATTTTCATGGGCGATACAGGATCTCTCTTGGTGGGGTTAGTGAGTTCTATTTTAATTTTAAAATTTATCCAATTTCACGATCCTGCATTAATTACTCCTGACAAACAAAAATATGCGGTACAAGCCGTTCCTGCGGTAGCCATCGGAATTTTGATTCTTCCGCTTTTTGACACTTTAAGGGTGTTCACGGTGCGGGTACTAAGAGGTCGTTCCCCTTTCAGCCCTGATCGCAATCATATCCATCATTTGTTATTGGATTTTGGATTTAGTCATATGCAGGCAACGGGAATTTTGGTAGCCGTTAACATTGGATTTATTGCGCTAGTATTTTACTTACACAATATCGGATTACACTATTTACTTTTCTTGGTGGTCGGATTGGCCGTAGGACTTTCTGCTAGTTTGAACTGGACAGTGAGGAGGAAGAAAAGAAAGTTGGCGAATGGTGCTACTTAGAAAATAAAGTATGAGTTTTTTGTTAGTTTTTATCGGAGGTGGTTTAGGAAGTATTTGCCGATATGGCATTGCAGTTTTTTTGAAAAGTCAAGATTACGTCTTCCCAATGGCAACCTTTATGGCGAATGCGATTAGTTGCCTAGTGCTAGGGGCACTCGTAGGGTGGACAATGAAAAACGGGGCAAGCGATTTTCAGAAGTATTTATTGATGACGGGATTCTGCGGTGGCTTTAGTACGTTCTCTACTTTTACCAACGAAACCTTTCAACTTTTTCAGAGTGGAAATCTAATGTATGCTTTTGGAAATGTATTGTTAAGTCTTTTGGTTTGTTTGGTTTGTATTTTCCTTGGGATGAAGATGGTGGGTTAAATTTTATGAAAAAATAAAATCAGAGCGTGGATAAAATTAGTTTTTGAAAACTTACGAAGCACCGAAAATCGTATCATGAAAAATATTAAAGCTAGTGCATGTATCTCTTTCTAACAAAGTCTGATAATCCTGTCTTGAAAT
>JBCCJE010000008.1:0-20249 GCA_039027925.1 Bacteroidota bacterium | reverse complement strand
TTTGTGATGTTACTATTATTTAGACTAAGTCTAGTTAAATAATGATTTCTAAACAGAAATAAATTGAGCATACTTCAAGGCTTTGTTTTCCCCCAGGAAAGCAAAGCCTCTTTTTTCGGTCGTTCCCCAAACTTTGGAACAGTTTCACGCTTCAAATTTTTTCTTTTTGGAATCAGTCCCACCGCGTGCTCGGTTTTTAACAATACTTTTACAAAAAAAGTATCTTAACAGACTTCCTTCTAATACCAATTGTTTTTTTATTTAAAACTGACATTGAGCGTACACATAATGAATACATTAACAGACAAACGTCACTGCAATCCTGAACGATCCCAAGTCATCCTACCTTTTGCTTTGCATCTTCTGCAAGCCAAGAAATACAAGAAAAAATGTTGTAAAAAATACAAAAAGGGCAAGATGTGTAAGCGTTGCCCTGGTAGGCTGATGTGGGAGTAGGAGCATCCATTCCCTCGCTAGAATCCTATAATCTCATCGTGGAATGGTAACAAAAATTTCTTCGGCTTTAAGGAGTACTTAATAGTCGTCAAGTCCACCTCGGGATCAACGTAAGGTTGGCTGTAGCGTCCATTCAACGCTACGTAGCTCTCTACGTAAACTTCCAAATCCTCGTCATCCTCTTTTTTGTGTACTCGCTCCAAGTAGTGGGCATATTGTAAGATAAAATCAGGTTGGGTCGCCATTTGTTTTTCTTGAAGTGGCGTAAGAAAATCGCTATTCTGAACGTAGAATTTTCTGCCCGTTTCGGGGTTAACGATTTTAAAATTAGCGTATCCCGCTTTTTCCATGAGCATCACCCGCCACGAAAATCGGAAGCCTTCCTCCGTCCAAAAAAGTTCTCCTTCGTACAGCAAATGCCGAAAAGGAATCAGCAATTGTAACACAAAAAATACCGCAACTACCACAGAGGTCATTTTATAAGTCAAAAATCGAGATGGGGGAACAGCCGAAGAAATAGTAGGAGTTCGCTGGCCGAGTATTTTCCTAAAAAATGAACTATCAAAAAATACTAGCGCACTTCCAATCATTACCCACGGAAAAATGCCGATGGGAAATAAAATCCAAGTCAACACGTGAAATACCACTACCGCTACGAATGCTAACATCCGAGTACGGGAAAACCACAACAAAAACGGGATGCTCAAATCGTAAGCAGCCCCCGCCCAACTGAATAAATAATGGAGCGGCCTTCTTTGCAGCCAATCCCCCAAAATGGGAACATCATATTTGGAAGGCAACCAAATACTCAGCGGTTGAGCCTCCAACATCCAATCCGAATTCAGTTTGGCAAGCCCCGCGTAAAACCATACGATACTCAACATTAACCTGACTGTATCAATATTCCATCGAGGAACTATCGGCGATATTTTTTTCTGAAAAGCATCAACGGAAAAGGCAGTGTTGGCGGGAAGAAAGCACATCAAAAAAGCCATACAACTCACGAAGTAGTAATGATTAAGATAATTGGTCTTATCCATCAGCTCAATGTAGGTAAAACTCAAAAAGAAAGTAATGATCGCCACTCGGTATTTCCACCCGATCATCACCAAAAAGGCAGATAGCCCACAGATGAAAAATAGCCCGTAGGTATATTCTCCGAAGGGGGTTACCCATTCAAAGCCGAGGTACTTAAAATGAAACCGAGGATCAATGTAAAGCAGCTTAATCCAATCGTAATACTGAAATCGGATCATCCCAAATAGCATGATCCCGCCAAAAAAAATACGGAAAACTGCTAAAGCGGCAGCGTCCGCATTTTTTTCAAAATACTTTTTAACTACTCCAGTCATTTTCTATTTTCCATTAAAAAACCCGAACACCCAAGGCAACGTAAAAACTACGAATCGTAGCTGGAATGATTCCTGGACCAGGGTAGCTCTCAGCCCTACGGGTAAAATACTTTTCGTTAGTGAGATTATTGACCCCTGCCGATAATTTGAATCGCCTCCATTCGTACTCGGCAGAAAAATCAATTACGAAATAGGATGGAACGGTTCCCGTTAACGCATTGGGATTAAATGTAGAATTAGTAGCATCAGAAAATTGCTCACTCAAATACGAGAACTGCGTAGTCGTCCTCAGTTTTTTCCACTTATAATTTAGTCCCGTACGCAGCATCACACTCGGTACGTACTCCACTTGGCGATCCCGAATGGCCGTAATCTCAGATCGAATATAGGTAGCATCGGTCATCGCTAGATTTACAAATAAAGACAATTTAGAATAAAGACTGTTTTGCTGGAGCATTTTAAGCAGATCGAACTCTCCGAAAAATTCCATGCCCACGTGTCTCGAATCTCCAATATTGGTTCGGAAAAGAGTGGTGCTACCCGGCAGTTCGTACTGCCCGATGCGATCATTGTAGCGAAGTAGAAAAATACTTGCGTCCAATTTTATCCAATCCCAAAGTTGCCCCCGAACGCCGAAATCCACGTTGAATCCATTTTCATCCGTGATAAGGCTGTCCAGTTGGAAATTGGGATTGACCACCCTCAAATCACTAAAAGTGATGGATCTGAAGTTTTGTGAAAAATTAGCGTACAAGTGCATCTCCTCTTTGAAATAATGACTCAGCCCTATCCCAACTAGGGGTACCCACCGCTCCGTCGTACTCTGATCTACATTCAACGTGGAGGAAACCAAATTGCCAGCAAAATCAAAACGATTGAGCCGCCAAGTACCATCTGCATCCGTCCGAATCCGCTCTAGCCTTGCCCCGGTGGTAAGGCTCAATTTGGGTGTGATGTAAACCAGATTCTCCGCAAATACCGCTTGGTTTTGGCTCGGAAAATCGTAGTCAAATTCTTCGGGGTTCTCTGGATTCAGCAATTCAAATTCGGGCTGATCGCTGGCACTAGCGTCACCCTGCTTTCTGCGGGTGAGGCCATTGTAGTAGCGCGCACCCAAAACGAGCGCCGCCTCTTTCTCTTTTAATTGATACTCACGCAAAAGCCTAGCTTCTGCTCCAAAGTTTTGAAAGACATCATTGATTAGCGTTCGGTTTTTATTGGGGTTATCGAGTACTCCGATTTGTTGAAGATTGCCAAGCGCATCTCGCGCCGAGATCAATCCAAAACTCCTGATATTGAGTTTTGTTTTTTTAGAAAAATCATAATCGAGCGTGGCAGCCATTAAATTCCACGATACGCTGAACCAATTTCTACGGCGGAGGGATCGTTCTAGATCACCATTATTAAACAACTCGTCGGTCAGTCCGCCCGGCTGTTGAGCCTCGTAGTACAGGTAAGAATACTCGAATCCTAATTTTAATTTTTCGTCAAATTGATAACCTACCCTCGCAAACCCCGTCTGCGCATCGAATCCCGAATGCTCTCGCCAACCATCGCCTTGGCGGTGTTGGAAATAACCGTAGTAATCTAATTTTCCCTTAGTCCCACCGACGCTGACGAATGAATTGAGCAAACCAAACGACCCAACTGCTTGCTCGGCGTTGAGTTCAAAAGGTTGATCGGGGGCTTCTTTGATTTTAAAATTGAGCATCCCCCCAAACTGTGATCCGTACTGCAAAGAAGCAGCTCCCCGAACCACTTCGATCCGATCAATGGCCTGCATAGCGGGCAGGTAGTAACTCTCTGGATAGCCCAACGCATCTGCGCTCATGTCGTAACCATTTTGTCGAGTGTTAAAATTAGCGGTTCGACTGGGGCCTAACCCACGAGCGGCAATGTCGAGCTGCAGCCCCGCAAAATCGCTTTCCCATATATTGAGTCCCGGTACTTTGGCAAATATTTGTCGGGCGTTGTTCGCCGCTTTGTTCGCCGTAAAATCATCTAAGATGATGACCTCGTTTTTTTTGGATTCGTAGATACCGACACCTTCAATGGCTTTGAGTCGAGTTATTCCAAAAGTACGTCTCCTCGCTACCACCTCGATTCCTTCCATATTGATATTCAAGGAATCAATATAAAAATCAATCGTCGTATCACGAACCAATCTGACGTTTTCTTGAATAGAGGTAAACCCAAATTTATATACTTCCATCTGGTGTTGTCCCTTGGGCAGGACGATTTCGTATTGCCCAGATTTATCGGTAATGCCGTACACCTCAGCCGCAGGGATAGCGATCATCGCCTCCTCTTGTACCTTTTGGGTTGCGGTGGAAAATACCTGCCCCTTTACCTTTACCTGCTGGGCAAGAGTGGTAAATGCGAACCATAATAACAATATACTTACGAGAGTTATTCTCATTTCAAATCGTAGGCTTTAAAAGGTAAAATCCAATCCTTCTGAGTCCAGCCATCTTCTTTTTTGGTAAGATCTACCTTGGGATCAATTAATAATTGCGCAGGCCGTCCATTCAAAGTTACCCATACTTCTGCTCTGACACTTGGATCTTCCATACCTTTTTTTTCGTAATGATTTTTTAAAAAATGCGCATACTGCAAAATAAGATCGGGCTGCATGGCCATCTGTTTTTCCTGATGATCGTTCAGAAACTTGTGATTGATGACGGAGCCTTCTCTTCCAGTTTTGCTATTTTTTACGTAAAAGGTAGCCGTGCCTGCTTTTTCCATGAGCATCACTCGCCACGAAAAGCGATAGCCCTCCTCTGTCCAAAAAATATTTCCATCGTACAAAATGTATCTCCACGGAAAAGCAATTTGAAAAAGGAAAAAAACGGTTAGGAAAGAAATGAGTAATTGATTGGCTGGACTAGCTGCTCGCTGCGGCGAGGGGGAAGCAACGGGCAGATTTTTAACTTTAGTAAATACAGCCGATAGTCCACGCAAAAAACGCTCATGCAGCGAAGCCGAGAAAAAAATAGTCACCACCATAATCATCACCAACGGGAAAACGCCAATTTGAAACAAAATACCCGTCATGGTATGAAAAACTACGACCGCAATGTACGCTAGCCAGCGTGTTTTTTTTAATAACAAAAATCCTATGATAAAGGTATCGAAGAGCATGCCCGCCCAACTAAAAAGATAAGCTGTGATTTTGTATTTAAAAATAAAACCAATGACGGGGACGCTCGTTTTGGCTGGCAACCAAATTGCTAGGGGCAAGGCTCGAAATAACCAATCGGCATTTATCTTGGCAAGTCCAGCGTAACAATAGACGATGGCAATTTGTAATTTGAAAATATCAATACACCAGCGGCTTATTTTTTTTTGGTGGAGTTCGGGCTTGCGGAGTACATCTAAGGCGAAAAAACGGTTGGCAGGAACCCAGATAAGCAGGAAGGCAACGATGCTGACGAAGTAGTAATGATTGAGATAATAAGAAATGTCAATCAACTCTACGTACGTAAAACACAAAAAAAAAGTAACAGTGAAAAATCGGTAAAAAGCACCCAAGGTAATGGCGACGCAAGCAACTGACATAAATACAAAAAGGGCATACATGCCCGTTGGGGAGAGGGGCTGTACCCAATCAAAACCGTAGTAGGTAAAGTGCAGCCCCGAAGTAGCTAGTTGGGTATCCACCCAACCCATGTACATATACCGGAGCGTGCTGAACAACATGACCAACCCAAAGGCTATCCTAAAAGTGATTAAAGGAGCAATAGAAATCTGTTGCTCCAAGTAATCTTTCCACTTTTTGTATATGTTGCTAGATAATACCAACTGTACTGCTAATTAATCGCCATCTCCCGAATTGAAAGTAATGGTCAGACCAAGCAGAGATACAATAGAACTTTTAAAGTTTGCGGTGTTATCTTGTAGTTCGTCACGTAGCGTAGCAACTTCCTGTGTGCCTACATTTTCCGACAAGCGACCCTGCGGAAGATTAGCGATTGCGTTGTCAATTCGAATAATGGCATCCTTGGTCTGACTAATGAGTTCTGGACCACCGACCACAGCTTCCAAATATTCTTCAAAGCCAATGCCCTCTTGTCCAGTTCGGCTACGCCCAAACCAAATGTTTTTACTATTTTCATAATGCTCAACCACCAAATCCCTCGAAATACCGCTGTAAAATGCTTCCACCAAAGAACCATCAGGCGTATCCTGATCGGCGGTAAGTCCTGCGGGTAATTCCAATTTGAAATTTTTAAGATTTTCGTAGTCTTTGACAAAACCATTATAAAGCAGTGATAGCGGACTACCCGCCGAAGTAGCATCATTGGAGGTAAATGTCGTTCGGTAAGAACCGTTCCATTCCGTAAGGATTCGATCAAAATTGGATTTCAATTCACCAACGATTAGTTGTAAAAAATCTTTTCGATCCTGATCGAAACTAGCAATGATTTCACTATCACTCATACCGATACCGTAAATGAGATACTCTACTGTGTAAAATCCTCTGATGTCTCGATCAAAACTATTCTCTAGGTCAAAATCAGGATTGACAATGGATTGCTCTATTTTGCTTTCGCTTACTGGAAATGCACCGAGTACTTCGGCGTAGCTCCCCAGCAAAAGTTGGGCTGGACCGAAACCGAAAGCAGAACAATGTTGATGATCCGTCACAGCTTGTACCCAAGCGGTTCGAAGTGCAGTTAGCTCACTCTGTGCTGTATTTTGCACAAAGGCGTTCGCCGCCGTAGATAGATCATTGACACTTGATTGCAACGCCGTGAAATTAGGTATGATGAGATTATCCGCCATACTCTCCAAAAGCGCACCTCGATCAAAATCCGACGTGGTCATTCCATCATCATCATCGCCACACGACATAAAACTGAAGGTAGCCACCGCCATCAAAAGCAGGAAAGGTAGGAAGTGTTTTTTCTTAGCATTAAATAACGTAATCATTTTGTCTTAATTTTTATGTTAGAGTATGTCTAAAATTTTAACGAACTGAAAATCAATCCCGAGGACTCGGGATTGGTTTTCGGGAAGTTAAAATTTAGACATGAACTGTGTTAAAAAGCAAGCAAAAGAGTGAAAGAATTTAAGTCGTTTTGAATTTTAAGTAATACTTGTTATCAAACTTACATTGCTTTTTGACACAAGCAAAAACTTGTTTTACTAATTTATGCATGACGGCTACAGCTGCGACTTTATGTGATTTTCCTTTAGCTCTAAGCCGTTGATAAAGTTCTTTGCAAGCTTGGTTATACCTTATGGCACTACGTGTACACATGTAAAGTAGTGCTCTTACATGATGAGCACCCATTTTGGTGATTCTTCCCTTTTTTCGAATGGAAGAACCAGAATAATGAGAATTTGGAGTAAGACCAAAAAATTTGGATAACTCATTAGCCGTTTCAAAATTTTCAAAACAATTGGAGGCTAGCATCATCGCATGAGTTGTTCTTTCACCTATTCCTACTACGGAGCAGGCCAAGGATTTGATTCGTTGATATTCCTCATCGTCTTCAAGTTCTGAAAGCTGTTCTTCTAATCGGTGAATTTGCTGTTCTACTGATTGAAGGATTTCTTCATAAGCATTGAGGGCTGTTGCTTCCACAAATGGGAGTTGATCCAGCGCATGTAATTGATTCTTTAACATGCGTTGTTGCTTCATCATGGCGTGATGTGCATTCTGTATTTGTTTGCGTTTTTGTCGCTCTATGGATGGCATTTCATATAGTTTTAAATGGAGTCGAAGCCCCATCATGGCTAAACAATAAGCTGCCTGATCGTCAGTTTTGTTACTGATACCTAAAGCATCCATGAAGGATTTGCTTTTGAACGGACTTACAACGGCAACTTTAATCTTATATTTATTCAACAAATATATCAAAGTTGAACTGTATGTCCCGGTGGCCTCAACAACACAAAGAGAAGAATGAGCACATAAGGTTTTCACCCAGTCTTCTACTTTTTTTAAACGATTTTTAATTTGAGTTTTCTCTTTTGAAGACTCATCTTTTGATAACTCAAGTACATCTAAGTTGTCTTTACTGACATCAATACCATAAATGGTTTTAAAAGCATGTGTGAAAGAAGGCATGTTAAAAAAGTTTTTGAAAAATATTAATTTAAAAACAGATCTACATCGTGACGCGAACTTTAGATTTTTCAATCAGGTTCATTGAACTGTCCGATCTTATAATACAAACAGTATGCAAGCAACATGTCTATCGGTATTGTTGCATACCATACTCTTATCGCAGTACGCATACTGTTTGCATTATTTTAATATTTTTATTTCACTTTTTTGTTTATGGTTCAATGTACGATACTCTAAGTCCACTACTTCAACAAACTCAAATCTCCCGACAAAATTTGTCGCTGCCCGTTGACAAATTCGAGTTCCACCATCCATACAAAAATACCCGTGTTCATTCTTTTTCCCTTAAAAAAACCGTCCCATAATTCCACGTTGGTATCGGGTAGGATATTATTTTTTTCAAAGACGACCGCTCCCCAACGATTGAAGATTTTTACGGTGACGATACTTTGTACAAAATCGTCTGCGCCCACGTGAATGGTGAACTTATCGTTGTGTCCATCATCGTTGGGAGAAAACGCATTGGGGATATAGATCAAGTCGTCCAAGCAGGTATCGTCAAATCTTTCGGGTGTCGCCAATTCGATGGCAGCCGTGACTAGGCAATTATTGGCATCCGTAACACTAATGTTATAAGTGCCCGAAGCGAGGTTGGTAGGATTGAGTTCATCGTTCATCAGATTTTCCCAAATGATAGAGTAGGGGGGTGTTCCGTCCGAAAGGTTTAAGGTGATAGATCCATCATTGACGCTAGGGCAGGAGGGGGGCGTAGTAGCATAATCTAGTTGTACCCCCGCTGAATTTACACTTGCCGTTCCCTCGGCAATCCCTTCACAAAATTTATCATCAAAATTTATTAATTCATAGACGCCCGATTGGTAAACTGGAATTGTAAATGGATTGTTAGTAATATTTTCAACAACGGGTTGATTGACTCCATCAATGCTGTAAGCAATTTCCCAAGGGGGATTTCCTTCCAGCTCGATACTCAAAAAAGCCGTATCACCTTCGCAAATTTCCAAATCACCACTCAACGTTGCCGTAGGCTGATCTTGAATACCGACACCAGCAATAGCCAATGCCGTAGCTCCACAACCATCGGTAATCGTCACCGTAAAGTGCGTAGGCTCATCAACGGTCTCCGTCAGCTGTTGCGTCGTGGCGTTGGTGTTCCAGATAAATTCGTAGGGCGATACCCCTCCCACTACATCGGGACCTATCGTAAATTCTTGATCGGGACAAACGTAAATTTCTTCAAAAGTGCCTTCCAGTTCTGCTACATCCTCAATGAACAAATCCGAAAGTTCCGCAGATAGGCAGTCGCATTCGTACGCTAACTGTAATCGCAATCGCTCTTGCATCTCTACCTCTTGATCTGCGATGATGTTGACAGGAAGGACAAAACTACTTTGATTGGCAGGGATAGTGATTGAGGTAGGAAGTGGTTCGAAGTCAACCCCTTCAACGGCATCAGAAATAGGGTCAACGGTAAACTCAACTGTCAGCGGTTGGTCTAAATTATCGGTATTCCCCCGTGTAAAAACAAACTCTCCGTTGCGACAATTTTCGAAAGCCGTTGTCTCATCACTACCCACGGTCTTGGCTTTCACATTGACTTCATTTCCTAAATCAAAACTTTTAGATTGGAGAAAAACGGCGGAGTCCAACTTATCATCACCGACATCACCGACTACCAATCGGATGTGGTAAGTCTCACAAGGAATGACATTAAACGTTGCCTTTAGCGGAATGGTAAATCCATCAAATTCGATGAGGTCTAAAAAATTAGCACCAAAGGGAATTAAGCATTCGTCGGCGTCCAACTTCAATTCGTTTTTGACGTAGGAAGCGGAGTTGGAAATGTAGTTAACGGTATTGATGGACACGTACTCGTTGCTTCCGGGAAGGGTCGCTACGTTGATGGCATCATCAAAAAAATCACCATTGATACCAGGACCACTTACAAAAAATCCAAAATTATCGTTGAAAATACTGCCCACAAATTCACAATATTCCTCGGAAGCAAACACGTAATTAAAAGTAACTTGATCGGTAAACGGAATAAAATCGAACTCTATCCCCGTAGCATCAAATACCGAACTCGTAGCAAAAAGATTAAGATCGGGATCGCCACCCGTACTGTTAAAAGCGGAAGTAGTACCAACCGATTCGTTGGGGCCCACGGCATCTTCTATACTTCCCGTAGAGATGATAATCCCCGAATTGATACCCAAGGCACTATCACCATCATCGAAATACCCAATACTTAATTCACTTCCAAAGGATTCGATGTTTTCCACATTTTGGCAACTTCCTTTGATAAAATGATCCTTGATGAGTTGTTCGGGAGTAAACGCAAAATTGGTAGTCAATCCCATCACGGTAGGAGGCACCACGTTGTTGGTCAACGTATGACCGTAGCAGCAAATGATAAGAAGCATGATGGGTATTGCTTTTTTCACAATATTGTCTGTTTTAGTCTTCTAACAAAAAGTAGCTTTTATAGTTTAAGCCATAACTCCTTAAAAGTTGCTCCATTTCAAGGTAGTGAACTGCCTTGGGTTAGGGGGTGTACAAAGTTTTTTGAAGTTTTGGAAAAGTGTTTTTGTTGGTGTTTAATAACGAATTTGAACCATCGGAGTCGGTACTACGTACCTCTAGTAGTATTTCTATTGGTAATTTTCTAAAAACGGAGTCGGCCTTGATAGGCCTAATTTAATGGCAAAGGTAACTACTTACCACCCTTAGTGCAATTTTTGAATTAAGCCAATTTTATTTGGTTTAAAACCTGATTTTGATTCAAATCAAAAGATTATTCTTGAATCATAAAAAAATCAAATTCATAACTCATTGACAAATTTTCACATCACTCAAAAAAACAGGGGATGGTAAGTAGTTACTGGCAAAGCTTTAAAAGGTTTGGAAGACCGACTCCGTTTGTAGAAAAGTAGTATCGTTCATCAACGAAAGGTACGTAGTACCGACCCCGTTTGCCTTAATTGAACTCATCATCAACAAGTAAATACCCAAACTCAAAAACTTTGTACGCTCCTAATTAATAGTCAGTAATTCTCCATTCTAAAATGTGCCGTCCCGCTGGGACTTTGACGATTTGTAAATAGATTGTTATAAACCTACCGATGTGTTGTCCCTCTGGGACTTTTTATATGTAGAAGTCCCAGAGGGACAAAATATGGGTAGGATATAACAATTTATTTGCATGTTTAAAGAGTCCCAGCGGGACGACATATCTCCATACAAGAAATTGCTGCTGGTTAACAATAAAACATTTTAGTTAGAGTATCTCTCTTGGCAACTCAGATATGCCAAATCTCAAAGATTTGGCATATCTTCATCAGACATTCGACCCATCAACACTATTCATAGTTGAGGTAAATCGTTCGTTTTTGGAGATAGTTTTCAATACCAAAAATGCCATCTTCTCCGCCAAGTCCCGAAGTCTTATGTCCCGAATGATAACCTTGAATATAACCCACAATTTGATGATTGATAAAAATAGTTCCGACTTGCATCAGGTCAATGGCTTTTTGGTGTAATCTATAATCGTTGGTGTATAAATAAGCAGACAGGCCTTCCTCGCGATCATTGGCTAACGCTATTGCTTCATCAAAACCATCCACTCTAACAATCGGCAACACAGGAGCGAATAACTCATCCTGAACGGTAGCATCCCCAGCATTGACCTTATCCAAAATGGTGGGAGCATACCAGTTCCCCTGTTCGAAAAATTTTCCTTCGGGACGATCACCTCCCATCAATAACTCAGCTCCTTGTTGGACATTTTCTTGTACTAATTGATGAACACGTTCTAATCCTTGTTGGCTAACATTGGGGCCCATTTGTGTGCTATCTTCCAAGGGATCTCCCACTTTTATCTGTTGTGTTCGTTGAACTAATTTTTCGACAAATTCATCCGCAATTTTATGATCTACAAAAACCATTTCGTTACAAATACACACTTGACCACAGTTCGCATATCTGGAAATAGCTGCGGCTTCCACAGCTTTATCCACGTCAGCATCGGCACACACGATGAAGGGTGCTTTTCCTCCCAACTCCAGAATCATTCCCGTGATGTTTTCCGCCGCTGCCCGATACATAGCTTTTCCAGCACGAGTGCTTCCCGTCAAAGAAATGAGTTTAGTAATAGGACTCTCTACTAGCAAAGAAGCAGCTTTGGCATTCTTGGTAGAAACCATATTGATGACTCCTTTGGGTAGGCTGGTTTCATCTACCAATCTGCAAAATTCCGAAGCGGTAACGGGCGTCAGTTCATGCGGTTTGATAATCATGGTATTACCCGTGACCAATGCTGGACCAACTTTTCGACCAATCAATGCCAATGGATAATTAAACGCACATAATCCAACTGTCACACCGTAAGGCACTTTATGAATAGAAAGTCTTTTGTCGGGAAATTCTGAAGGGAAAATAGAACCCTGAATCCTACGGGCAGCTTCGGCAGCATAGGAAAGGTAGCGTAAGGTATCATCTACTTCTCCACGCGCTTCCGCAATGGTTTTTCCTTGTTCTAAAACCAAGAGTTTAGCAAAATGCTCTCGTTCAGCTTTTAGCTTTTCCACAATTTCCATGATATACTGTCCACGGGTATATGCGGGAGTCATGTGCCAAGCTAGTTGGGCTTTTTCGGAAGTTTCTAAAGCGTGCTGAACATCGGATTCGGTACAAGCGGTTACCGTTGCAAAGATTTGATTATTTGCGGGGTTTTTGACTTCAATGACATCTCTGGTGTTATCTTCTAACCATTCGCCGTTGATGTAGCAGGAGTAATGTTTTATTGATATTTGTTCCATAATTAGTGGGAGTTTTTTTGGAATGGTAATTTTATTAAGTACCTGTACTAAATTATATTATAAAAACATTTTCAGGTACTTCATTGATTATCAGATACTTAGGATGAATATTAATATAAATTAAAATAGACTTGGTACTTACCTTTATTCCTTTCAAAGCGGAACAATTTCGAAGTGCTCCCCAAAGTACGAGAATGTTCCGCTTTTTTTTTCACACTAAAAAATATTCTGTATGCCATCACTACGATCAGTTGTGGGATTATTACTTTCGTTGATTTTTTTGGCAGCGTGCCAACCCTCCAATCAAAACATCAACGAGGAAGGAAAGGATAAATTAGAAATTCACGAAGTGGTGAACGAACCTGTTCAAACTGATTTTCGGGATACCATCTACGTACCTATTTATTCTAGTATTTACAGCCAAACGAAAGATGAAAGTTTTTTGCTCACCGCTACGCTGAGTATTAGAAATACGAGTATGTCTGACTCCATGTACATCCAAGCCATTGATTATTACAATACCAAGGGAGACCTTGTGCGAAAATACACAGAGAACACACTCTTCCTAAAACCACTCGAATCCATTGATTATGTCATAGACGAAGCGGATGAGAGTGGGGGTACGGGTGCCAACTTCATTATTATTTGGAGCGCAAAAGATGATCGCCTAAAACCAGTATTCGAAGCGATCATGATTTCTACCAGAGGACAGCAAGGAATTTCTTTTACTGCTTCGGGCATATCTATCAGTAGAAATCGGTAAATGATTTTATTGATAAACTTTTGTGTAAAATTTGCGAGCTTGCAGACTGTGTACAAAAGTTTAGCTGTAGAATCCCCTTGTAATCAGAACCAATCCCCCCTGCGCTTTGCGTACTGAACATATTCAGGTCTCACCCGTTTTAGAGAAAATTAAATAAGTCTGATCTATTTGAAAATATATTGTTACAAAGTAACACCTAAGACTTATTTTTTTAACCTATTAAAAATTAAATTAACTTATGAATTTTAAATTCAAAAATTTTTTAAAACACATTTTACCTATTTTTTTAATCCTACTGACTGTCAATTTTACTACGGCACAAGATTTAAAACACGCCAACACTAAAGGTGATATTCCAGTACAAGTGATGGCGCTACCCGTGGATACGTTGAGTATTCCGTATATGACTGCCTTTGATTGGATCATCGAAAAAGAGCTATGGTACGATCCGATGGACTTCTCATTTTACATCGTCACGGATACCAGAATGACGGATGAGTGGAATAGCTTCTCTAATAAAACCTACAAACTAAACGAAGTGGATAGACCTCCCTTTTATGGTGACAAATGCCTAAAAGCAGAAGATAGTTGGGAATGCTCCAAAGAAATGATTGCGGAGACCATCGAAGCCAATATTGATTATCCATCTGCTGCCCTCAGAAAAAATCACGATGGGAAAGAGATTGTCTCTTTTGTAATAAATGAGTACGGTGCGGTAGAGGGAAACTATGAAGTTTTATCTAAAGATGAACCCTGCCAAGAATGTGCTCAAGCAGCCGTGGATGCAGTAGCCACTTTAAAAAATTGGTATCCAGCGATGAAGGATGGAAAATTTGTGAAGACGAAAATTTCGATACCCGTAAAATTTGAATTGATAGACATCAAATAATAAAAAAACACTTATAAAATATAATCGAATTTCGAATCAGTATTTAATTATCATTATGTTTTAAGCCGATGGGAAAAACTTCCCATCGGCTTTTTTATTTTTTTTAGGTATGTAAAAATGCCTCCAAGCGATCCTGCACATTTTTTCTTAAGTTCATGTAAAACAACGAATAATCGTAATTGTGATAATTGCCGTTGGGCAAAAGCATCACCCGAAAAATCCTACTCTTGGGTTGTGAAATGTAGAGGATACCATCTTTGCCCAAGCGAGCGGAGACCTCGTTGAGAAATGGTGCAGAAATGTGCTTCGCCTCTATCTTTGCAATTTCATCATCCAAGAGCGATTTTATTTCTACATAACTTTCGGTGTACACATTACGAACACCTCCCAAGTGTTTTGTCGCATCTACCGTTTCGAGATCAGTCGTCCAAGTCAATGGATTGACGCCGAAGGTCGGTAAGTTGGCTCTTTTTTTCCATTCCCAAGTCCCATCTTTTTTGCTAAAAAAATGCTCCGTACGATCTAGGGTAGCCAACGGGCCGCCGCTTTCTACGTAAGTATCGAAGGCCACCACACACTGTGTATCGGTTGGGCTTTGACTCGGTTTGATATTTTTCAAATCATTTTCAAATTTTACTTTGGGAAATTGAAATCCGATAGTATATGCTGCTACCATTCGATCTACCAAATCCGTTTTATCAATTTTTTCCTCAATCAATCGGGTGGCGTGAACTGTCCCTTGACTGTGGCTAGCTATAAAAAAAGGACGCCCATCATTGAGGTTTTGGATAAAATAATCAAAAGCTCTAGCTACGTCGGAGTAGGCTAACTCCAAGGCCTTGCGTCCGTTTTTGCCACCCTCCAAAAAAGAGTAAAAAGTAGCTTGCCGATACCTCGGCGCAAAAATCCTACAGCAAGAATTGAACACCGAAGTTTGTCCGGGCATGATGACTTCATCCACAATCCTCGTGGCTACTTCGTGCCCCAAGGGCATATTCCAGTTGGAGTTGCCAAAGTAAGTTGTGGGATGAATGAAAAAAACATCAGCTCGCAACTGATCTTCGGAAGCAGGTTCAGTACCTTCGGGCGTAAAACTCGCTTTGTGCTCAATATCAGGATGCGCCGCCCAACTCTTAAAACTAGAATAATTAGGAGGCGTAGGTATTTTATTTTCGTTGAAGTCGCTGGTCGGTCGCACCTGTCTCGCAAAGTCCAACCAGTATTTGACTTTTTCTGCGCGCTTCTTGTACTTGGTGACTTGACCTTTTATTTTTTGTAAAATGCTCATCTTAATAAGAATTAATACTGAATGATAAATTTTGTTTGGAGGTCTTAGGTTAAAAATAATAAGGAAAAATTAGAAGGCTTATAAGGATTTTCCTTAATTTCATTTGATTTTTAATTTTTTAAACTGGTTTTAAAAATCAACAAATACAAACTACTTTAATGAGAAAATATTCCACCTACCTAGTAGGCATAGCCTTTCTATTACTGACCAATGCTTCCATTAGTTTTTCCCAAACAGATCATCGTATTTATGAAATTATTGAAAAATCTTCTCCTGACAGATTAGAAAAGGATATTCGTACGCTTGCCAATTTTGGTACGCGCCATACCTTATCTGATACTGTTTCTCAGACTCGTGGAATAGGGGCAGCCCGCCGTTGGATAAAATCAGAATTTGACAACATCTCCAATACTTGTGGTGGATGCTTGGAAGTATTTTACCAACGCTCACTAGTGCCCGCCGAAGGTAATCAAAGATTTGATCGAGACACTTGGGTAGTCAATGTGGTAGCCATTCAGCGGGGTACGGATTTTCCAAACAGTTACATCATCATGTCGGGAGATATTGATTCTCGTATCTCTGACCCACTCGACGGCAAGGGCGATTCTCCCGGAGCTAATGATAATGCTTCGGGCATGGCAGGCACGATGGAGGCAGCAAGGTTGCTCACGAAGTACCAATTCAAACACAGTATCATTTACGCAGGACTTTCGGGCGAGGAGCAGGGGCTGTTCGGCGGAAAGCACATGGCTAAAGTAGCTAAGGAAAAAGGCTGGGACATCATCGGTATTTTGAATAATGATATGATTGGAAATATTAAAGGTATTGACGGCGTGATTGACAATCGTTCGTTTAGAATTTTTTCGGAGCCTACGCCCGTTAACTCCGACGAACGCCAACGCATTTGGCAACGCTTTTACGGTGGCGAAGTGGATGGACCTTCTCGGCAGTTGGCGCGGTACGTTCACCGTATGACTACTATCTATATGCCCATGATGAAACCTACGATGATTTACCGCTTGGATCGGTTTGGGCGTGGTGGTCATCATCGGCCGTTCAACGATGAAGGATTTGCGGGAATTAGAATTATGGAAACCCATGAGAACTACGACCAACAACATCAAGATATCCGAACGGAAGAGGGCATTGCTTACGGTGATGTCATCGAGCACGTCAATTTTGAATATGCAGCTAAACTCACTGCGGTCAATGCAATTTCGCTAGCAGGCATTGCGTGGGCACCTCCCGCACCCGAGGGGGTAATGATTGGCGGTGCGGTCAAGCCTTCCACTACGTTACGGTGGGAAGCGGTGGAGGATAAAGACTTGGCGGGGTATAAAATTTATTGGCGGGATACGACGGCGCCGCAGTGGCAGTATTCCAGATTTGTGGGGAACGTGACGGAATTTACGTTAAAGAATGTGGTGATTGATAATTACCTCTTTGGGGTAGTAGCGGTTGGAAAAAATGGACACGAGAGCGTGGTGGCTTATCCGACGACTTTGATACCGCGCAGGGGATAGCCCCCGACCCCTGAAGGGGAGAACTGCCTGCTGACCTTGAGAGGGAGGGTTGCTTGCTGACTTTGAAGAGGAGAGTTCTGACTTTACTCCCAAACTGCGGGAGAATAATGAATAAATTTTTTTGTGAAACAACATATTTACGTAACTTAATTTTTTAACTAAAAAACAACCTTGATCTTGGAGGTCGGGGATTCATACTATGACAACTTCTAAATTTAACGATTTAAAACAACTCTTGATTACTGGGAAAAATCTCAGCCAGATTTTCGATTTCTTTTTTAAAAATTTTGGTGGACACGAAGCCTTTCACGGACTCGGTGAGGTATCCTCCAATGAGATACTTTCCATTGCGCTCCAAGCAGCGGGGGAAAGTCTTTACGGAGGTAAATGTAAAATGACGAATACCCACCTGACCGAAATAAGTGATCAAAACTTTATGCACGGTACTTGTTTTTTGAATAGTAGCTTGACGCTCGTCATTTTTTTTACGGATTTGAATTTGGGTTTGGCCTCTATCAGTATGGGGGGATCTAGGTTCAATTTTGTGCGACTAAAGGCATCAATGCTGCCCAACGGGCACGGGGTTCAGTTTTCGGAAGATGGGGAAAATGTAGTGAATTGACGTATCTCGAAAGATGGGTGTGCTTTTTCGGAGAAGTTGAATTTTTAGTAAAAAAGAAATCCCGAACTTCAACAAAAGTTAAAGTTCGGGATGATCAATTTTTGGAATTATCAAATCTCTCTTACTTCAAAAACTCCAAACTCTTACTCACAAAAGCACTCAACTCTGCGCCTTGGAGCATCCCTTGGTTCAATCTCGCCAAATCGTAAAGATGACTAACAAAATCAGTTTTCTTTTCTTCACTTCTCATTTTGAGTAGTTTCTCTGCGATGAGGGGATGGTTGGTATTGACCACTACGTTGAAGCTATCGGGAAAATCGCCAAAGCTCATACCTTGTAGAGATTGCATTTCTTTCATTCGTCGCATAAACTCCGGACGAGTAATCTGAACGGGTTGATCATCGGGCGAAAGAGCTTTTAATTCAACGTTAGCACCGGCCTGAGTTACTTTGTCCACGAAGAGTGTTTTTACTTTTTCCTTCTCTTTTTCATTGAGTACGGATTCTATTTTTTCATCCTTCTGCACCAAGTTATCCGCAGTATCCGAATCTACTCTTACAAAAGTGACATCCCCCAATTTGGTTTCCAAGTGCTGCATGAAGTGATTGTCAATCACATTATCAAACTGCAATACCTCGTAACCTTTCTTCTTGGCAGACTCGATGTAGGTATCCGTTCCGTTAGGATTGTTGGAGTAGATCATCACGATCTTGCTGTGCTTGTCCGTTTGGTTAGGTTTGATTTTTTCCTTGTATTCCTCAATGGTATGCAATTTTCCATCTACCGTTCGCAGTAGCGCAAACTTCTCCGCTTTCTTGTAGAACTTTTCTTCGGAGATCATACCGTATTTTACAAATACACCCAAGTCATTCCATTTTTCTTCAAAATCTTCTCTTTTCTTTTTGAAAAGACTAGCCAATTTATCTGCTACTTTTTTGGTGATGTAACCCGTAATTTTTTTCACATTAGTATCGCTCTGCAAATAACTTCTGGACACATTCAACGGAATATCGGGAGAGTCAATCACCCCGTGTAGCAAGGTCAAGAACTCAGGTACGATTTCTTTTACGTCGTCGGTAACGTACACTTGGTTGGAGTACAGTTGTATTTTGTTTTTTTGAACTTCGATGGAGTTCCCCAATTTTGGGAAATACAAAATACCCGTAAGGTTGAATGGAAAATCAATGTCCAAATGAATCCAAAACATCGGAGGGGTGCTGTAAGGATATAATTCATTGTAGAATTTTTTGTAATCTTCCTCTTTGAGTTTGGAGGCTTTTTTCTTCCAAATTGGGTTCGGATTATTAATGATGTTATCTACCTCCGTTTTGATTTCTTTTTGGTCTTCCCCTTCGCCTTCCCAAGTCGTCTCGGTCTTTGTTCCAAATTTGATTTCTACCGGAAGAAACTTACAGTATTTCTTTAGTAAAGTCTCGATGCGCCCCTCGTCCAAAAATTCCTTGCTGTCTTTGCTGATGTGCAGAATAATATCTGTCCCTCTATCCTTTCTTTCATTTTTTTCTAAAGTGTATTCTGGATTACCGTCACACGTCCAAGTCACTCCTTTTCTATTTCTTTTGTAAGATCGAGTCACTACCTCTACTTTGTCCGCTACCATAAACGCCGAGTAAAATCCTAGACCGAAATGCCCGATGATGGTACTCTCGTTTTTGTATTTTTCTAAAAATTCCGTAGCAGAGGAAAAGGCCACTTGGTTCAGATATTTCATCACTTCCTCCTCGGACATCCCAATCCCTTTGTCGGCAACGGTCAATGTTCCATTCTCTTTATCAATAGAAACCTCAATGGTGGTATTGCCAATGTCTCCTTTGATATCACCTCTAGCAGCTAGAGTCTTGAGCTTGGAAGTGGCATCAACGGCATTGGACACCAACTCTCTTAAAAATATTTCGTGATCCGAATACAGGAATTTTTTAATGATGGGAAAAATATTTTCCGTTTGTACTGAGATACTACCTTTTTGCATAGTTCGTTTTTATTTTTTTTTGAGAAAAAATTTTTGGAGTAGCTATGCCAACACATTTGAATTAATTGGCATATGGATAAATCTGAAGTTTTTTTGAGAAAAAATTTTCAGATTATCTTAACACATTTTTTGTTCCCCAAACGATATGCCACAGCCTAAAATCTGCCAATTTGTCGTAGTTCGAGACACTTCAACACCCCGTAAACATTAGGGTTTTTAGCCAAAAGCCAAAAGTTCAGTTATCTCCCATCAGATAATCAAAAATAGGAATATGTGTTTTTTTTTGTTGTCACATTATTGGCAAGGTTGAGACATCAATCAGGAGATGTGGCTTCAAAATTGCAAATAGAATTATCAAATAGATGATGCGTTTCAAAAGTGCAAATGCAAGTGAAAGTTTGAAATATTGGAGCAGATAATAACGATCAGCTAGTAAATATTTTTTTTGTAAATATTTT